>NZ_JAEHBX010000199.1:0-1061 GCF_016483395.1 Bacillus cereus group sp. N21 | reverse complement strand
CACTTTTAAAACATTAAAAAGTGCTTTTTATTTATTATAAATACGAATGTAAACTTTTTAATATTTGTTTACATTCAAATCCTCTATAACATTGACTTCACCCCAATTCCCCTGATATCATCAAAATTAGCAAGAAAAGTATACATTAAAAACAATATAAATAAAGAGGTACAGAAATCCATGGATAAAAATTTCATTTTAAATAAAATCAATTTATGAATATATGTAATTTAAATTATTAAAAGTAGTTAATATAAAAAACTCTGATTTTAAAAAGATCAGAGTTTTTTTAAATGATATGGTGATCCCTTATATAATAAAAAAAATTATGATAATTGCGCACTAACATTAATAATAATTACAACACCTAAAACTAGAATAATCCAAGTCCAATACTTATTTGGAATGAAAAATAATGAAGATTTATCTTTTATTTGAACTCTTTCTCCGGTTTTTTCATCGACGAATATTCGTACACTATCAGATATAAACTTTTTAGTGAAAAAATAATTAATCATCGCTATAGATATAGTCGAAAATATTCCTTGCAAAATAAATCCAGATTTATCTTCCGTGTTCACTTGCAAAAAACTAAAAAGGATTCCATTTATCATAAACCCTAAAATAAATGCTAAGGCTACTAACATTCCTTTACCTCTCCAAATAATCATTACAATGACTCCTTTCAATTTTTAAATAACGGGACATGCATATTACATTATATTACATTTTGTTAATTTATGGAGTATTAATCTATTTTAATGCTCTTTCAATCCGTTCTTTTGTATCCTCAGTCAAAAATGGCTTTGGAACCTTGTATTGCTCCTCAAAAATTCAATTTATTCCTTCATATTAATGGGACCCCATGTTGCAAGAAATACTCAATCATAGTACACCACAAATCACACTTAAACATATCGAAACCAATAAAGAAGAGAAAAATAATATACTTGGTACATTTCAAATCTAACAGGGGTACCACCACATGCCCATCAACCTAACAGAACAGGTTACCCCCAAAACGAGAAAAATGAACTTCGTTGCTATAAAAGACATAAAAT
>NZ_JAEHBX010000198.1:0-1151 GCF_016483395.1 Bacillus cereus group sp. N21 | reverse complement strand
AGCCAAACAGCTATAGCTAAGAAATATAAGCTGAAAAGTAGAACACAGTTAATGAATTGGGTCCGGAGATATCAAGAAACAGGCGATATTTCAGACTTGCGGGGAAACAACGGCGGCAATAACGGCTTAAAAAACCTCTTGAAAGGTCGTCCTCGTACGAAATTCGATAGTGTGGAAGAAGAATTGGAATACTACAAGGCGCAGGTGGCTTATTTAAAAAAGCAGTATCCAAATCTATAGGAGGTGTTCTTGCTCAAACGGCTAAGTACGAGATTATTGAAGAACTACGTTCTCGATATAAAGTAACCTGGCTGGTCGTCATTGCGCAGTTAAATCGATCTAGCTACTATAAGTGGCGCTCAACATGTACGCAAAGACAATTACGCCTTTCAAAGGATCATACATTGCGTGAACAGATTCAAGCCATTCACATAAAACACAAGGAATACGGTTATCCTCGCATGAAAATCGCCTTACTAGAGGCTGGATTTTTAGTGAACCACAAAAAAGTATGTAGACTTATGCGAGAACTTCAAATTCAATCAATCATCCGTAAAAAGCGACGCTTTTTTAACGGGAAATCCTCAAAGGTTTTTCCGAATGTAGTAGAACAACAATTCCGAAACCGCAAACCAAATGAGGTACTTGTCACAGATATCACTTATTTGCCATTCAAAGATAAATTTCTCTATTTCTCGGTCGTTCAAGACATTTATAACAATGAAATCGTTGCTTGGAAACTCTCACATCGTAATGATTTACAACTTGTCCTAAAAACGTTAGATTTAGCAGCACAAAAAAGAGATGTGTATGGAACCATCATCCACTCAGATCAAGGATTCCAATATACATCTCATGCTTATTACCGTACGCTTCAACAGCTAGGCGCCATCGGCAGCCACTCCCGCAAAGGAAACTGCCATGACAATGCTTGCATTGAATCATTCTTCTCTCATTTTAAATCTGAAATGTTTTATCTTAATTATTATCAAACAAAGGAAGAACTAATTCAAGCTATTGAAACATACATCTATCATTACAACTACAAACGATTCCAAAAAAGGCTTAACCATCGAGCTCCGATTGAATATCGAATCTCGATGGCTGCATAGTCTTTTTTTACAGCTGTCCACTTGACGGGGGTAAGACCA
>NZ_JAEHBX010000197.1:0-1213 GCF_016483395.1 Bacillus cereus group sp. N21 | reverse complement strand
ACACTTCCTTCACCAACTACATAAGCTACCAATCGTTTGTCTCCTGGATGATCCTCTCTTACCAGTACAACAGCTTCTTTTACGGACAAATGCGCCTGCAAAGTTGCTTCAACTTCTCCCAGTTCAATCCGGAAACCACGAATTTTTACTTGGTCATCCATACGACCATGGAACTGGAGATCACCGTCAGACAGATAACTTGCTTTGTCCCCAGTGTAATAGAGACGTTCCCCTGACTTAAACGGATGCGGAATGAATTTTTCCTCTGTGAGTTCCGGACGATTAGCATAGCCACGAGCCAGGCTCTTTCCTCCGATATATAGATCTCCAATCACACCCACTGGCACCGGCTGAAGGTGAGAATCTAACACATATACTTCTGTATTCGCAATCGGTCGACCAATCGACGGAGTACCTGTTGTCATTCCTACAGGCACATAACAATCAGTGGTAACGACGGTATTTTCCGATGGACCATACTGATTAATCACTGCAAAAGGGATTTGTTTAGATGGATACTGTGTTAACTGATCTCCTCCCGTAATGATAAAACGGAGATCCGTCTTCTCTGGCCAAGATAATTTCAAGAGTCTTTCCAGAATAGGTGTAGGCGCAAAGCTAGCCGTGATCCGTGAATCAATGAGCCAATCTCGTAGAGCCTCCGGATTGATTCGCAACTCTTCTGTCGACAGGTATAGTGCTGCACCAGCAGTGAGATAAGGCCAAATCTCCTGGACAGCTGAGTCAAAGGCAATCCCCGCAATTTGAGTCGCACGATCCTGTGCTGTAATTTGGTATACCGCTTGATGCCAAGAGACCATATTCATCAATGACCGATATTCGACCATGACACCCTTTGGCTTTCCTGTGGAACCAGAGGTGTAGACGATATAAGCTAAGTGCTCGGGTTTCACTTGCCGCTTCGGTGCGATCACGCTTTCATCTGTTATTTCTTCTAATCTCACCGTTTCGACCTGCTCAGAAAGGCTTTCTTGCGCTGCCGTCGTCACTACGATTTGGATCCCTGCATCTTCAATCATGTATTGTAACCGTGATTTCGGATACAACGGATCTAGAACGACATAGGCCCCGCCAGCTTTCAATATGCCAAGTAAACTTGACATGAGCTCAGCCGATCTCGGGAGGTAGACACCCACAACTGATTCAGGACCAACCCCTTTTCTCTGCAAAACATGTGCCAACTGATTTGCCC
>NZ_JAEHBX010000196.1:0-1229 GCF_016483395.1 Bacillus cereus group sp. N21 | reverse complement strand
GTCAAACGATTCATGCTCATGTCGTTTTGAGAAATTATCACTTCTACAGTAGACGACTTTCGTCTTTTCTGGATGTAGCTCTAACTTACATGACATCATTCTTTCTTTGAGCTTTTCTAAGAGTCTTTCTGCTTCTTCTTTGGTTTGACAATGTATCACTGCATCAATGGCAGAGCGATTAGGTCTATATCCATAAGAGTCAGCACAGAATATCGGTTCAACAAGTGGCTCAAAATTCATACGAACTACCATTTGGGCAATTCTATCACTAATAGTTGGAATACCTAGCAATCTCTTTTTCCCGTTCTTCTTCGGTATTTCTACTCCTTTTACTGGATTAGGAAAATAGCTACCCGAAGACATTCTATTCCAAAGCTTGTACAAATTATTCTTCAAATCCTTATCAAACTCTGTGAAGTCAACTCCATCAATACCTCCAGCACCTCGATTCGCTTTTACACGTTTGTATGCTTCCAGTACTTGATATTGTGAAATCTCAAACGATTTTCCTTCTTTCATTAAATCCTCCCATTTCTGGTTGTTCAATTTCTGAAGTATAGATAACAGAGTCCCTTCGCTCCATTGCCATTACAGCCATTTCATCACTACTACGGATTCTTCCGCATCTGTATTCTGCATCACTACTTTCATCCTTGTCAGTTCATCGCTTGGATTTTTCGCTTATCATCAGAATACAAACTTCTCCTGTTCCTTGTAAAAACCTGTGCCATACTCCTACAACCTTTACGCCGACAGCCATCTGAACAGTAATCAGGTTTCTTTCAGACTCTTCCTAGAGGTGTCAAAAGCCCCTAGTTTTGACTGTATAGAAGTAGTAACGACGCTTCATCGGATTGTTCACTCTCGTTCAGCTTTATGGCACACACCTGACTAATCTCTGTTAGCCTTTTCCATTTGCGCTCAGTACCACAACTTTTGATTGCAGCACCCAAAGGTGGTTTGAAACCTGTACCTGAATACCGATTTCGAGGAGCCTTCCCTCATCTCTTACAAAGCATGAATTTCTCGCATTTTTTTCACTCCTTTCCGTGCAAGAAATCCTTCAGGACACACTTTGACACTTACATTAATAAAAGATAAATAACAAAATCAAAAGCCCCAATTATCTAAATGTATATTAGATAATTGAGGCTTTTACATATCAATCTAATCCCTAAAATTTCTTTTTCTCAAACTTTTAATGTAATAACAAAGATTCCCTATAAATA
>NZ_JAEHBX010000195.1:0-1232 GCF_016483395.1 Bacillus cereus group sp. N21 | reverse complement strand
TGTCAAGTAGACTGTATTCAAAAAGCACAACTAAGTAACCTGAGTTCTATATTTATATGGACTCAGGTTATTTAATTTCTTTTGAAATCTTTGGTGATTATAAAAGTGTATATATTTGCGCACGGCAAATTTAACCTCATCAGCTTTGCGGAAAGAGTATAAATGAAAACACTCTGACTTAAAGTGGCTGAAGAAGTTTTCTATACAAGCATTGTCCCAACAGTTTCCCTTCCGAGACATACTAGCCTTCATCTGATATTTTTTTAGTAATTGATTATATTGACGGGATGTGTATTGGAACCCTTGATCACTATGTAGGAGAATCCCTTTCGCATTTCGCTTTTTCCTTGCCTTCTTAAGTGTATCTAGCACTAATTTAAGGTCGTTTCTACGACTGATTTCATAGGCAACAATTTCATTGTTGTACAAGTCTTTAATAGCGGATAAGTATAATCTCTGTCCATTGAAAATCAAGTAGGTAATATCTGTTACCCATTTTTCATTCGGTTTTGAAGCTTGGAAATCCCTGTTCAGATGGTTATCTGAAATCACATAAGCTTCTTTTTTTCCATAATAAGGTCGTTTTCTCCTAATAATCGCTTTGATACCTAGTTCACCCATCAACCTCTGTATACGTTTGTGATTAACGTGAAGGTTATAGGTGACTTTCAGCCAAACTTGTACTCTTCTGTATCCATAAATTCCCCTAAGTTTTTTATGGCACTTCAATATCTTTTTTTTGATTTTGACATCCTCCGATTGTTTTTCAGAAGGCGTCGAGTGCCGTTTTATCCATTTGTAGTACCCACTTCTGGTTACACCGGCAATATCGCATAGAACGGTAACCGTAAAACCTTTTTCCGACATCTCGTGGATGACTTCAAACTTTCTCGCTTTGGATACAGCTTTCATTCCTCCTTTTACATCCCTAAGAGCTTTTTTAACATTTCATTTTCCGCTTCTAATCGTCTGATCTTAGCTTCTGGATCTTCTGGCTTGATTCTTGGTCTACCTACACCTGGCCCTTTCGCTTTACCACGTTTTTCTTCTAGTCCTTTGATACCTTCAGCCTCAAAGTGTTTCACCCAACGTCTTACTACTGAGTGATCAATTCCTAGTTCTTTAGCGGCCGTTTTGTATCCCATTCCTTCTTTAAGGTATAAATCTACTGCTTTTTTCTTAAATTCTATATCGTAAGTTACTCTAATTTTACCCATAGAAAAAATCCCCTC
>NZ_JAEHBX010000194.1:0-1237 GCF_016483395.1 Bacillus cereus group sp. N21 | reverse complement strand
ATATGGACACAACTTAGTTAAGTCCTTACAATGGGTTTCAAGGAGGAAGTGTCCGTATGACAAACAAGAAATTTAATGAAGAGTTTAAAAAAATGGTTGTTGAATTATATCATTCAGGACAACCTGTCAAACAATTAAGCAGCGAGTATGGCGTATCAGAAGTAACCGTTTATAAATGGATTAAAATATATTCTCCTATCACATCAGTTGATGAAGATGAACTAACACTAGAAGATCTAAAACGAATGAAAAAAGAAATGCTTCGTCTAAAAGAAGAGAATGAAATTTTAAAAAAGGCTATGGCCATATTCGCGAGAAAATAAAAGATACAGAATTACACCAATTTATCGATTGTCAAAAAGAAACGCACTCTGTTCATATCATGTGCCAAGCTCTTGGAATAGCGAGAAGTTCTTATTACCAATCTCAGCACAAAACAGAGTCAAAGCGTAGTCGTGAAAATAAAGAATTAACTCAAAAAATCAAACAAATCCATCAAGATAGCGAAGAACGTTACGGTGCGCCAAAGATTCATCAAACACTGTTGGAGCAAGGATTAAAAGTAAGCATAAAGCGTGTGCAACGGCTCATGAAAAAAGAAAATATTCGTTCCATTATCTTGAAAAAATATAAACCACATTCATCAAAATCAACTGTAGAAGAACGGACAAATCTATTAGAACAGGACTTCTCTACAACGACAATAAATGAAAAGTGGGTAGCGGATATTACCTATATTCACACGCAAAAAGATGGCTGGTGTTACCTAGCATCTGTGATGGATTTGTATTCTAAAAAAATTGTTGGATATTCATTTTCACGAAATATGACAACAAATCTTGTGGTAAAAGCGTTAGAAAACGCTTACTATACACAGAAACCACCAGAAGGTCTCATTCTACATACTGACTTAGGAACTCAATATACAAGTCAGGAATTTCAAACCTTACTCGCGAGTTATAAAATCAAACCTTCTTTCAGTAAGAAAGGCTGTCCGTATGATAACGCTTGTATCGAGTCATTTCATGCCATTTTAAAGAAAGAAGAAGTATATCGTACAAAATATGTCACATTTGAACAAGCAAACTTAGCATTATTTCAATACATCGAGGGATGGTATAACCGCAAGAGAATTCATAGTAGCATTGGTTATAAAACTCCCCAAACTATAGAAGATCTAGCTAAAAAAGTAGCTTAGATTTAACTTTTTTGTGTCCAAAATATTGACTCAAATCCA
>NZ_JAEHBX010000193.1:0-1251 GCF_016483395.1 Bacillus cereus group sp. N21 | reverse complement strand
TCTAGAGTAATAGGATCAGTATGTCCAAGTGTTAGAGATTACTTACACGTATATTAAAGTTTTTGCACCAGAACCCATTGCTTTAATACGTCTCTTCTCTTTATAGCGTAATGATTAATTATAGAAAAATATTTTGGCAGACAGTTTGTTGAACTGTCTGCCCCGTGAATGAACAATTGATTGAGCTATATTTGTAACAGCCCATAAATAGTATGGCCAAAATTCCAAAAATTATTCATGAGTTAAATTTAATAAAAACTTTATTTGAGAACAAAAACTTTGTCTCAATAAATAGAGGAGAACAGCTTTTAAAGCTATTCTCCTAAACAGAAGGAGAGCTTCTCAAATGGCAATTAATCAAGCTCTACAAAGGTAGTATGTACTTACATTGAAAATATATGTAACAAAGCAGCTGGCTTAATAAACCAACTGCTCGGATGTCACAACTGCCTATTAAGGAGATAGAGTTTAGCGCAATTTCATGGTAATAGAATTATGGCTGGCGGCTTATCTATAATTTGCACGATATTTGAACAAGTATTCACGAATGTTAGAGAAATTAATAAAAATTTCATTTTGTAGAAAAGAGGAATGGATATGATGAAGCTGAAATACATGAGGATTTCGAAGGTGAAGTTAGTTTGCTGAATAAAATGCATGTCCATGTAGGGGTCACCATACATGAACATCAAGCTAATATTTTAGAGTATCCAAAAACTAAAGTTTTATCTCTTCATAGCTGTACATGAAAATTCAGTTCATTTTTTTATTTTGGGGAACAATTAATATTCTTAAGTTGATGGGTATGGGGTCACTAGACATTGAACTGTCCTCCGAGTCATGGACACTTAAAAAAAGTCCATGATTCGGGGTTTTTGTGTATTTTTACACTCATTCCTCGTTTTAAGAGGTACCGCCACACTGCCATCAAGCCAATGACAACAAATATCTCATAACAAAAGATTTTTTTAAGTTAATGGATGTGTAGCAAGAACCCATAAATAAAAAAGATAAGACCAGATTTGGTCTTATCTATGGCATAAGGAGACAGAGAAAGGGTGATAACCATCACTTTTTTATCATATTACATTAACTGTTAATTTTGAATATTATAGATAAAAATAGTGATAATATCCATATTGAGAAATTTATTACTAATTTGTTTGTGCAGTATCAAAAGGTATGAAAATAATTTTAGGTTTATACCGAAAACAAAACACACCTTTTGGTACACATTAGCTATAAGAATTT
>NZ_JAEHBX010000192.1:0-1287 GCF_016483395.1 Bacillus cereus group sp. N21 | reverse complement strand
TGGAGTGAACCCTGAGAATGAGACGATAAAAAACACCTCTCTAAATCGTAAGTATCAGTTATGATTTTAATGGAGGTGTTTTTCGTATGGGGAAAAAGACGCATTATCCCGCCGAAATAAAGTGGAAAGTAGTTGAAATGAAACACCAAGGATTCAAAAATAAAGAAATTATGGATGCCTTAGGAATTAAACATGTGGCTCAAATTAAAACTTGGATGAAATGGTATCGTGAAGGCGAAACCTATCGGTTTGAACAATCTATTGGAAGACAATCTGTACATGGAAAAGGCTTAAAAAAGTTAACAGAACTTGAACAAAAAGAATTAGAAATACGTTATTTAAAGGCAAAGATTATATTGCTGGAAAAGTGCCAAGAAATTTTAAGGAGGTGGGAGGAAAAGAAGAAATAATGAAAATGATAAAGGAATGGCAATCAATTTTTACAATTGCAGAACTGTGTTCCATATTTGATATTTCACGTGCTACTTATTATCGTTGGAAAAAGCAGGAGAAAACAGTAACTAATCATGAAGAAAAAACCGTAATAGAAATATGTCAACATCATAAATATCGGTATGGATATCGTCGGGTTACAGCTTGTCTACGTAATCAATTTAACATCGTAATCAATCATAAAAAAGTATTACGTATCATGAGAAAATACAACGTATTATCTCGGGTTAGAAAAAAGAAAAAGACATTTGTACTCGGTCATGAACCAGTGGTAGCTAAAAATAGAATACAACGAAGATTTAAAGCTACCAAGCCTAATGAAAAATGGTTCACGGATATCACGTATTTGATGTTCGGCAATAAGACTCTTTATTTTTCATCTATTATAGATGGGTTTAACAATGAAATTATAAGTTATAAAATAGGTGAGACACAGGATGTTTCTCTTGTATTAGATACTCTAAAAGAAGCTTTAAGAAAGCGAAATGTGATTGATACGATTTTACATTCGGATCAAGGAAAAGTGTATACATCAAAACAATTTCAAACATATGCCAAAGAAAAAGGCATTATCACAAGCATGTCTCGTACAGGAAACTGCCATGATAATGCCCTCATAGAATCCTTTCATTCTCACTTGAAATCCGAAGGATTCTATGCGCAAAATATAAAACAATCGAATAATGCTAGTATAATACAAACTGTGGATGAATACATCCACTACTATAATAATGAACGGATTCAGAGAAAATTAGATAACATGTCACCTATAGCTTATAGGAAACATGTTGTCTAGGTGTTTTTTCTTTGTCTCACCAAATGGGGTCAGACCAC
>NZ_JAEHBX010000191.1:0-1290 GCF_016483395.1 Bacillus cereus group sp. N21 | reverse complement strand
AGGCGTCGTTTATACTGTTCGGACACAACCTTGCCCTACAGTTTCATTCTTCAGTCGTTCTCACAAGTAATTGCTCTAATCCTTTTCGCAAAATGTTGAGACTTGCATTATAATCTCTATCTAACACCGTTCCACACTTTGTACAAATATGTGTCCGAATCGAAAGTGATTTTTCCACACGATTCCCACAGCTAGAACAATCTTGTGATGTGTACGCTGGGTCTACTTTCACAAGTAAACCTCCAAATTTCTCGCACTTATACAAAAGCATCTTACGAAAAGCGCCCCAGCCTGCATCAGAGATCGACTTCGACACTTTTCGATTCCGAACCATCTTTCGAATATCCAGATTTTCTATACAAATCACCGAATACATTTGCGTGAGATGATAACTTAATTTGTGTAAAAAATCTTTTCTTTGATTCGCTACCTTTTCATGAAGGCTCCGAATCCGTTCTACTTGCTTCTTATAGTTCGTAGAGTCCTTCTTTTTCTTCGAAAGGTTATGCTGTGCTTTCCTCAATTGCTTTTCTTTTTGTAGAAGAAATCTTGGATTTTCAAATACCGTTCCATTTGAAAGAACAGCGTATTGATTCAGTCCTACATCTATACCAATTGCATTTTCCATATCAATAGAGGGAGGTACATCCTGTCTTTCGACACTAAAAATAGTGTACCATCTCTTCGATTGGCGTTTCAGAATCAACTGTTTGATTGTTCCTTCTATCGGCCGATGCAGATGAATCTCTATTTCTCCTAATTGTTTGTTATATAAATTTCCGTTATCTGCAAATGACATCGCAAAGCGGTGTTTCCCATTCGATTTGAATCCAAATTGAGGGAAAGTGAGACTATTATAGTCTTTATACGTTTTCAATTTGGGATAGTTCGTATCCCCACTCAAAAAGCCATCATATGCCTTTTTGAGTCGTAAAAACACTTCTTGTAAGGGCTGTGATGGCACTGCTTTTAGAAAAGGATATCTCTTCTTATCGATTACTTGTTGCTTTTGCATGTCAGAACGTGTATACAGCTGTTGATGTTCTTTATATTTTCTCTGTTTATCTAAAAGAGCAGAGTTATAGGTTTGACGACAATATTGTAGCCAACGTTCTAACATTTCTTTCTGTTCTTTCATTGGGAAAATTTCATATTTTTGGCTCAGCAACATTGTCATCACCTTCCTCTTTTTTCATTGTAGTGTTTCAGATTCCTAAAAACAAAGAAACGAATGTACGTTCCTATACTACTAGTATACATGGAGTTACAGAAAAAGGAAATGAAAACTTC
>NZ_JAEHBX010000190.1:0-1334 GCF_016483395.1 Bacillus cereus group sp. N21 | reverse complement strand
TCTAGAATGGCGTTTAGAAATCCGGTTAAAATTTCTTCGTTCCCCTTCGTTCCGAATAACTGTTTAAAAGCAAAATCAATTCGTAAATTTACTAATTTTGTGGACATGGGTTTCCTCTCCCTGTCTTTCTTTTCTTCTTATTATTTTATAGGATAACTTGTTATATAAGCAAATGCTTACCATTGTAGCTCCAATTCATCACAGTACACATCTAACTCAATAAAACAGTTTTGTAAATCCGCTTCAAAATCAATTTCATGAATTATGCTATCTACCTTTTGTTCTAAATCTGGAATTGTGGTGTAAGGAACATAGAATTTGTACTCTCCCGAATGTTGTTCCATATTGTATTGTGATATGAGAAAGGATTCGATATTCTTTCGAACTTTCCCCTTTCCTCGTACAAATTTATTATTATTTCCCACACGTAACAACATACGAATAGTGGCTGTTTGTTCTTTAGCTTGTTCGCCTTTGTTTGTATAGGGCATGAATGGTTTCAATGCCTTTTATTGCACGAGAAGCATGCCGGAGAGTTTGAAATCCAGATGACCTAGCAAAACGACAATAGTAGCTTGTTTGAATTGTTTTCCTTTAAAATATCCCATTTGTTACGCTCCCGTTCATCTTTTTCCAAAGTGTACTTGAGTTTCGAAAACTTTGCAACAGAATCCTCATCAAGCTACCCCTATATGCAAAAACAGAGGGCAGATATGCCCCCCTCTTGTGTCCAACCATTATTATTCTTGCTCGTCCATAATTTTCTCAAACGCAGCAGATACTTTTTCAAATTCCTCGTCACTCTTAATATATGAGAATTCACTATCTTCTTCTACTTTTAAAAAGAAGATATCAATGTCTTCCTCTGTTTCCGTTTGAATGTCTTCTACAAAGCCAACAGCAATGTATTCTGCTCCTTCGACATTCATCGTTCCGAGCACTTCAACTTCCTGCTCCTCATTACTCTCATCGCTAAGGGTGAAAATTTCGCCTACTTCAATTTCCGACATATTCATTCTCCTCCTGTTATGCTCTAAAAAATAGAACGTTCAAATCGCATACTTACTTATATCTTTCCTTAAAAAATCAAATTAATGCGCAAAGAACAACAATTTTTTGCTGTTTCAGCGTAAGAATCCAACTAAAAGGATATCATATATGAATATGAATGAATACATTTTGGGTTCTCGTCATATGTCCATCAAGCTAAGCTTATATAAGTTTAATTTCATGTGAAATTTTTTCTTTTTTCTAAAAATCTAATGTAAGTTCTTTAAAGATTTGCATACCAAATAAACCCTATCGGGTTTCAATCTTTTGGATTACGCTACATG
>NZ_JAEHBX010000019.1:0-81153 GCF_016483395.1 Bacillus cereus group sp. N21 | reverse complement strand
CCATTAGCTCAGTTGGTAGAGCATCTGACTTTTAATCAGAGGGTCGAAGGTTCGAGTCCTTCATGGCTCACCATTTTCGCGGAAGTAGTTCAGTGGTAGAATACAACCTTGCCAAGGTTGGGGTCGCGGGTTCGAATCCCGTCTTCCGCTTTTTTACTTCGGGGCCTTAGCTCAGCTGGGAGAGCGCCTGCCTTGCACGCAGGAGGTCAGCGGTTCGATCCCGCTAGGCTCCATTATAAATTAGAAAAAACCTTACATCTTTTGATGTAAGGTTTTTTGTTTATCTTGCTTAATAAGGATGAGTTTCCATTCATTTCGTTTACAATAGAAAGATAGAGTGAAATATACCATTTGAATTGAAGTGTGTTGGAATAAGGGGAATGGAGGGATCGGTGTTGAAAATTGTTATTGCATCTGATTCATATAAAGAAAGCTTACGAGCGATAGAGGTATGTAAGGCTATTGAAAAAGGATTTACTAAAATTTTTCCTGAAGCTGAGTATGTAAAAGTCCCGATTGGAGATGGAGGAGAAGGTACAGTCCAGTCCCTTGTTGATGCTACAGGAGGAAAGATTATTCCACTTCATGTAACAGGTCCACTTGGTGAGCGTGTAGAAGCATTTTACGGCATTTCTCAAGACAAAAGAACAGCGTTTATTGAAATGGCAGCAGCATCAGGATTACAGCATGTTTCAGTTAAAAAGCGAAATCCTCTTATTACAACAACAAAAGGAACGGGAGAGCTTATATTAGATGCACTGGATAAAGGCGTACAGCACATCATTTTAGGTCTTGGAGGAAGTGCTACGAACGATGGGGGTGCCGGAATGCTCTCTGCCTTAGGTGTAAAATTTTTAGAGAAAGATGGACGAGTAATAGAACCTGTCGGTGGAAATTTACATTCTATTGATTCTTTAGATTTATCGAAGTTGGATTCTCGTTTAGCACATGTAAAACTAGAAGCGGCGTGTGATGTAGATAATCCTTTGACAGGACAAAAAGGAGCATCTTTTGTATTTGCAAAACAAAAGGGAGCAAGTGCAGAAATGATTGCACAGTTAGATGATAACTTAAAGCGTTATGCCCATGTATTAAAAAAATATTTACATATTGATGTGGAAGAGATTGCAGGTGCAGGAGCTGCGGGGGGATTAGGCGCTGCTGTTGCTGCTGTACTACAAGGGGAATTAAGAAAAGGAATTGAAATTGTATTAGATTATACAAATTTTGATGAACATATAAAAGAAGCGGATCTAGTTCTTACAGGTGAAGGAAGGATAGATGTACAAACAGCTTATGGAAAAGCTCCAGTTGGAATTGCTAGACGGGCAAAGAAACTTCATATACCCGTTATAGCTATTGGGGGTTCCGTGCTCCCTAATCACATTTCAGTTTATAAAGAAGGAATAGATGCTGTGTTTGCTGCCACATCAAGTCCAATGACATTAGAGGAAGCATATATAACAGCAAAGGAAAATATTGAAATGTCCTCACGAAATATCGCATCTGTATGGAAAATAGCATCAGAAAGACGTCTCTAATATAGGAGGCGTTTTTTTACTTTCAATTATTTATGAATACATGTGTAATGAGGTTTCTTGGGAGGCGTTTCGTTTTATACATAAAATAGCTTTAGGATATTGGTTTCTACGTAGATATGGGTGAATAAGGTGCATATACATACAAAAAAATGTCGAGTTGAGTCAGACTATAGAAAAGATTTAAAATATTTAGTGAAGGCATAAAAGGGGGAGACTATCTATGAAGAAAGAAATTTCAATCGTTGGAGTTCCAATGGACTTAGGGCAAATGCGTCGTGGGGTTGATATGGGACCAAGTGCAATTCGTTATGCAGGAGTAATTGAAAGAATTCAAAATATTGGGTATGACGTAGAAGATATCGGAGACCTATGTATTGAAAGAGAACAGGAAATAGATGAAAATACAAAATTAAGAAACCTTACACAAGTTGCACATGTTTGTGATGAATTAGCAAGTAAGGTTGATCATATTATAGAAAAAGGTCGTTTTCCACTTGTATTAGGTGGTGACCATAGTATTGCTATCGGGACACTTGCAGGGGTGGCAAAGAACTATAAAAATTTAGGTGTTATTTGGTACGATGCACATGGGGATTTAAATACGGAAGAGACATCACCATCTGGAAACATTCATGGTATGTCACTTGCAGCAAGTTTAGGTTATGGACATCCTTCACTCGTTAATTTATATGAAGCGTATCCAAAGGTTAAAAAGGAAAACGTTGTTATTATCGGTGCGCGCGCGTTAGATGAAGGTGAAAAAGAATTCATTCGTAATGAAGGAATTAAAGTGTTTACAATGCATGAAATTGATCGTATGGGAATGACTGCCGTTATGGAAGAAACGATTGCATATTTATCTCATACAGATGGTGTTCATTTATCATTAGATTTAGATGGACTTGATCCACATGATGCACCAGGAGTTGGAACACCTGTAACTGGTGGATTATCATATCGTGAAAGTCATTTAGCGATGGAAATGTTATCGGAGGCTGATATCATTACATCTGCTGAGTTTGTTGAAGTAAATCCGATTTTAGATGAGAAAAATAGAACGGCAACAACAGCGGTAGCTTTAATGGGTTCTTTATTCGGTGAAAAACTAAAATAAATGTAAGAAAAGCAGCTGAAATGCTGCTTTTTTTTATTTTAAAAAAAGAGTATAATAATGAGTTATATTATACCGCTTTACAAGAAAAGTTCGACATCTTACCAATTTTCACCAAGGGGGTGTCGTTGTAATTGTCGTTTCTTTCATGTATGGTATAATTAACTAGTTGTTGTAAATACATACAGATAGAGCAAAATAATAATATTTCAGTATATGGATAAAATTGCTCATAAGTAGGAGGAAGGGTTAGCATGCCTTTTGGAGATATGAACCTTTTGAAATATCTCAGTACGATATTAGATATCGCCGTTGTGTGGTTTGTTATATATAAGCTAATTCTTGTAATCCGAGGAACAAAAGCTGTTCAACTTTTGAAAGGGATTACAGTTATTATTATCGTTCGTATATTAAGTTATTTATTTGAGTTGCATACATTGCAGTGGCTCACGGACCAAGCTTTAACATGGGGATTTTTAGCAATAATTATTATTTTCCAACCAGAGCTTAGACGAGCGCTTGAACAATTAGGAAGAGGAAGTTTGTTCTCCCGTGGAATTGGTCAGGAAGAAGAAGAGCATGAAATCGTTGCGAATGCTGTGGCAAAGGCAACTGAATATATGGGGAAACGACGCATAGGTGCGCTTATTACATTATCTAGAGAAACTGGAATGGGAGATTATGTAGAAACCGGGATTCCTTTAAATGCGAATGTGTCATCAGAACTACTTATTAATATCTTTATCCCTAATACACCGCTTCATGATGGAGCAGTGATTATGCAAGGAAATACGATTAAAGCAGCAGCTTGTTATTTGCCATTATCGGAAAGCCCGTTCATATCAAAAGAATTAGGAACGCGTCACCGGGCTGCGATGGGAGTTAGTGAAGTAACTGATAGCATTACAGTGGTTGTATCAGAAGAAACAGGCCAAATCTCTTTAACTAAAAATGGAGAATTGCATCGTGACTTAAAAGTCGAACAGTTAAAAGAGATGCTTTTAGCAGAGTTTAGTGGAAATGTGAAGACAACTTCTTCATCTTTATGGAATTGGAATTGGAGGAGAAAGCGTCATGGATAAGCTAATGGAGAACCACTGGTTTTTAAAAGGAATTTCATTACTATTGGCGTTAATGCTTTACATGTCGACGAATTTGTCAGATAAAAACACGACAGGGAATACGAGTGCATCACTTTTTCCAACAGGTGATGTAACGGAGACAGTATCTAACGTTGTAGTAGCAGTAAATTATGATGAAGATAAATATATTGTAAGTGGTGTTCCAAAGTATATAAAAATAAAATTGGAAGGGCCAAAAAATGTAATTACTGCAGCAAGGTCGCAACGTGAGTTTGGAGTATCTTTAGATTTACGTGGGTATTCTACAGGAACATACGATGTTCCTTTAAAGTATACCGGGATGGAAAACAATTTAAAAGCAACAGTTCAACCGGCGAAAGTTAAAGTTACGATTCAAAAGAAAGCAAAAAAGTCATTTCCTGTGGAAGTAAAGTACTCAAATGAGAGTCAAATGCAAGGAAGTATGGTTGAAAAACCGACTATCAAACCGGGAACTGTTGAAGTTATTGGTACAGAAGAGGAACTAGCAAAAGTTGCGCTTGTCAGGGCGTATATTGATTTGAAGGGGATAACAAAAACAGTAACAAAGACAGCCGAAATTGTACTGTATGATGAAGAGGGCCGGAAATTAGACTTACAAACAACACCGTCTAAAGTAAATGTTACAATCCCAGTTTCAAATCCAACTGCGACAAATAATATTGAAAAAACTGTGCCACTAACTTATGTGAAAAAAGGAAGTCTACCAGAGGGGTTAGCGGTTACAAACATCGGTATCGAACCAAATGAAGTGACAATATCAGGCCCAAAAGATGTTTTGGATAATATAAAGTCCTTGGAGGGCGTCGAAGTAGATCTTAGTAAAATTACGGAATCTACAACATTCGATGCCTCTGTTTTATTACCGAAAGGTGTAACCAATGTAAGCCCCAGTCAAGTGAAGGTTTCTGTCGAAGTGCAAAAACAAAAAACTGTAAAGCATAAGACAATAGATGGCATTTCTATACAAAAAAATGGATTGTCAGATGAATTCACTTTACAACTACTTTCTCCACAAAGTGGAAAAATAAGCGTTGATATTTCAGGAGAAGCAAGTATAGTAGATAAAATAACAGCGGCGCAAATAACAGCATCAATTAATCTACAAAACATATCTTCTGGGACGCATGATATTCCAATTCAGGTTAGCGGTCCTAGTAATGTTTCAATAGAAGCAAAACAAAAAACTGTAAAGGTAACCCTTGTAAAGAAAGAAAAACCAGATCAAGAAGTACAAGGTAAGCCGGAGCAACCAGATTCACAAAAAGATAAAGAGAATGAAACAGAAAAACCAACAGAAAAACCAACAGAAAAACCAACAGAAAAACCAACAGAAAAACCAAAAGAAGAACAGAACAAAGAATCTGAAAAAGAGAATGAAGCAGAAAAACAAAAAGAGCAAAATAAAGGAGCGAATAGCAATGGGTAAATATTTTGGTACAGATGGTGTGCGCGGTGTCGCGAATAAGGAATTAACGCCTGAATTAGCGTTTAAAATTGGTCGTTTTGGAGGGTATGTATTAACAAAAGATACAGATCGTCCAAAAGTGATTATTGGTCGTGACACACGTGTATCTGGTCATATGCTAGAAGGTGCGTTAGTAGCAGGATTATTATCAACTGGAGCAGAAGTTATGCGCCTTGGCGTTATTTCAACTCCTGGGGTTGCTTACTTAACAAAAGCATTAGATGCACAAGCAGGTGTTATGATTTCAGCATCCCATAACCCAGTACAAGATAATGGAATTAAATTCTTTGGTTCAGATGGGTTTAAACTAACTGATGAGCAAGAAGCTGAAATTGAAGCTTTATTAGATAAAGAAGTAGATGAATTACCACGTCCGGCAGGAACAGAGCTTGGACAAGTGAATGACTACTTCGAAGGTGGACAAAAATACTTACAATACATTAAACAAACTGTAGAAGAAGATTTCTCAGGTTTACATATTGCTTTAGATTGTGCGCATGGTGCAACATCTTCTTTAGCACCATATTTATTTGCAGATTTAGAAGCTGATATCTCTACAATGGGTACTTCACCAAACGGCATGAATATTAATGACGGTGTTGGTTCTACACATCCAGAAGGTTTAGCAGAATTAGTAAAAGAAAAAGGTGCAGATATTGGACTTGCCTTTGATGGTGATGGAGACCGTTTAATTGCAGTAGATGAAAAAGGAAACGTTGTTGATGGGGATCAAATTATGTACATCTGTGCGAAGTACATGAAAGAAACTGGTCAATTAAAACATAACACAGTTGTTTCAACAGTCATGAGTAACTTAGGTTTCTACAAAGCACTTGAAGCAAACGGTATTACAAGTGATAAAACAGCAGTTGGTGATCGCTATGTAATGGAAGAAATGAAACGCGGCGGTTATAACCTTGGTGGTGAACAATCTGGTCATATTATCTTGCTTGATTACATTACAACTGGAGATGGAATGTTAAGTGCACTTCAGCTTGTAAACATTATGAAAATGACGAAGAAACCATTGTCTGAGCTTGCAGGTGAAATGACAAAGTTCCCACAATTATTGGTGAACGTTCGTGTAACAGATAAGAAACTGGCATTAGAAAATGAGAAAATTAAAGAAATCATCCGTGTGGTAGAAGAAGAAATGAACGGAGAAGGACGTATCCTTGTTCGTCCTTCTGGAACAGAGCCACTTATTCGAGTTATGGCAGAAGCACCAACACAAGAACTTTGTGATGGATATGTACATCGTATTGTAGAAGTTGTGAAAGCTGAAGTTGGCGCTGAATAATTCGCCAATTTCATATGAAAAAGGAGCACGTTTTGTGCTCTTTTTTCATATGTTTTATAGACAATGAAAAATTTTCATTGACGGTTTATGCTGTTTGTTATAAGATGGTCTTGTTCTTTTTCTCAAAATTAATATATGAATTATGAAAGCGCCAGAGCTACAAGTTATGTAGTTGACGAGGAGGAGTTTTATCGAGATTTCGGCGGATGACTCCCGGTTGTTCATCACAACCGAAAGCTTTTATTTAAAGCGTTGAGGTGACTCAATGGACAAAGATAAAAGTGTGATGAGGGAAAAAGAACGGATGAATACTGGCTGTATAAGTGTATACGGACTGAAACCCAATCGAGAGGAAGGTGAAAGCCGTTACAGACTTACAGGGCTGGCAATATGTAATCCGTTTTTTATATGTAAATAATGGGATCGGACTATGTCGTTACATGTTCGCAAAGCAATGTAAGCATTTGTAACGGCGACTAAACATGTGTGGAATCGTAGGATTTATTGGAGATCAAGATGCAAAAGAAATTTTATTAAAAGGCTTAGAGAAGCTAGAGTACCGTGGATATGATTCAGCGGGTATTGCAGTACAGGCAGAGAACGGTGTTGTTGTATACAAAGAAAAAGGCCGTATTGCAAAACTTCGTGAAATCGTGGATGAAAATGTAGCTGCAAGCGTGGGAATCGGTCATACACGCTGGGCAACACATGGTGTTCCAAGTAAAGTAAATGCACATCCGCATCAAAGTACGTCAAAACGCTTTACACTAGTTCATAATGGTGTAATTGAAAACTATGAATTAGTGAAAAAAGAATATCTTCAAGATGTGACGTTTGTAAGTGAAACAGATACAGAAATTATCGTTCAGCTTATGGAACAGCAAGTCAACACAGGATTAAGTGTAGAAGACGCATTCCGTCAAACGTTATCCATTTTACATGGTTCTTATGCAATTGGCTTACTTGATGCTGAAAATCCAAACATGATTTATGTTGCTAAAAACAAAAGCCCGCTATTAGTAGGTGTTGGTGACAACTTTAATGTTGTTGCAAGCGATGCAATGGCAATGTTACAAGTTACAGATCAATTTATCGAGTTAATGGATAAAGAAATGGTGATCGTAACACAAGAAAGCATTACAATTAAAAACTTACAAGGTGAAACGATTGAGCGTGCACCGTTTACAGCGGAATTAGATGCAAGTGATATTGAAAAAGGAACATATCCTCATTTCATGTTAAAAGAAATTGATGAGCAACCACTTGTAATCCGTAATATCATTCAAAAGTATCAAAATGAAGATGGCGAAATTGAATTAGATGAAGACATTCGTAATGCAATTTTAGATAGCGATCGTATTTATATTATTGCATGTGGAACAAGTTACCATGCTGGTCTTGTTGGAAAGCAATTCATCGAAAAATTTGCGAAAGTACCTGTAGAAGTACACGTAGCAAGTGAATTCTCTTACAATATGCCACTATTAACAGAAAGACCATTCTTCATTTACATTTCACAAAGTGGTGAAACAGCAGATAGCCGTGCAGTACTTGTGCAAACAAATGAAATGGGTCATAAAGCATTGACAATCACAAACGTACCAGGTTCTACGCTTTCTCGTGAGGCGGACTATACACTACCTTTATATGCAGGACCAGAAATTGCAGTCGCTTCTACGAAAGCTTACACAGCACAACTTGCAGTGCTTTCAATCTTAGCAGCTGACATTGCGAAAGCAAAAGGTGAAGTTCTTGATTTTGACTTAACACACGAATTAGGTCTTGTAGCCAATGCAATGGAAGTACTTTGTAATCAAAAAGAAGAAATGGATGCACTTGCAAAGCAATTTTTAGCGACAACTCGCAACTGTTTCTTCATCGGACGTAGCGTAGACTTCTATGTTGGTTTAGAAGGTGCGTTAAAGCTAAAAGAAATCTCTTACATCCAAGCAGAAGGATTTGCTGGTGGAGAATTAAAACACGGTACAATCGCGTTAATCGAAAAAGGTACACCAGTTATCGCGCTTGCTACACAAGAGCACGTAAACCTTGGAATTCGCGGCAATGTAAAAGAAGTAGTAGCACGCGGAGCAAACCCGTGTATCATCGCAATGAAAGGCTTAGAAATGGAAGGTGACAGCTTCGTATTACCAGCTGTACATGAAGCGTTAGCACCGCTTGTAGCGGTTATTCCATTACAACTGATTTCATACTACGCAGCGCTTCACCGCGAGTGTGATGTTGATAAGCCACGTAACTTAGCTAAATCTGTTACTGTTGAGTAGGAGATTGGGAGGTTCATAATTTTATTGTAGATTTGAAATAAAGTTGCACCGTTTTACCCCTTTAGATATGATTATCTAAAGGGGTGTTTTTATGTCGAAAAGAAAAAGAACATCCGAGATTGAACAGTGGATTAAACAAGGTCGAGGGACCGGTATTGGAGTAGATTATAAACCTTGGTTAAAGATTCAAGATGTATCTTCAAAGGGTCGTTCAACTCGTTTAAAAGGAATAAAAACAAACAGACAGCATGAATTTCTATCAGACTTGGAACGAAACTACTTTTATTTAACTGAATATTCTGATTGTGTCGTTGATATTCGAGAACAATTTCCTTTATTGCCGTTGGAAGAAACAATTGTCATTGCTGATGAATTAGGTCTAAAACATCCTACAGACCCAAAAACAAATGAGCCAGTTGTGATGACAACGGACTTTTTATTAACAGTAGATAAAGGTGAAGGGTTAGTAGAACTTGCAAGAACAATCAAGATGAAGGACGAGCTTTTTAAGGAGCGAGTTATTGAGAAATTTGAAATAGAACGGGTTTACTGGGAACGGAGACAAATTGATTGGGGCATTGTAACCGAGCTAGAAATCCCTAAAGAAATGGCACGGAATATTAGTTATATTCATGACTACTACGATATCTAACAATATGATGCATTTCAAAATATGAGCCAGCAGCATATTGAAGATTTAGCGATGTCATTGTTACAAAGGGTATTAGATACTAACCAAAGTATTAGAGAAATAACAAATATCTTTGATAAAGAAACACATATGCCATTAGGAAGTAGTATGACGCTATTTTATCATTTACTTGCACTGAAAATAATTCGAGTAGATGTGTTAGAGCCAATAAATGTAGAGCAGCCAATTGTTATTCAGTCAATTGATGAAAGCAAGTTGAAGAAGGTGAAATATGGATGATTTATATTAATCAAGTGTTTCAATATACAGCAGATTCACAGCGCATTCGTATTATTGAAATTGAAGAATCCTATGTTTATGTAGTTAATATCGATACAACGAGTGCTATGCCCAAAAGAGAGCTATATAGTCATTTAGAGATAGAGCCTGTCACTAAGCGACGTTATGTAATTGCTCAAATATATTTGGGGAATGGAAAACAATTCAACATTATAGAAATTGAACGGGAAAATCGCTCTTTGTCGATGTTGATTTTATCATCGCTTGTGACTCGTGAATGGAAAACTATTTATGATCGACTGCTTATAAATCTTGTGAATGATAGTGGAACATGGACAAGTAAGTCATTGAAAAGCATTGAAGATCAAGGTATTACAGTGGTGAAAGCTAAACACAGTTCTAAAGGGGTTCAGCATAGGGCAGAGGTTTTATTGAACAAATTAGATTACTAGACATTACGAGGGGGTTTATTAATGAAAATGAATGAAAAAACATATCTAAGTATAGAAGAGATTATTTCATTACCAACCTTATCAGGTACAAACATAAGTGATGATGGCAAAAACGTAGCATTTGTCAAGAAGACAGCTAACTGGAAAGACAATAAATATAGGAATCATGTATGGATATATGAAAAAGATAAGGGGCAGAGTTACCCATTAACAACTAGGGATATAGATAGTACATACCCATTATGGTCTCCAGATTCTAGGGATATCGCATACCTTAGCCCAGTTGGTGACGGGGATAATAAGAAAAATCAGATCTTTGTTAAGTCAATAGATGGTTATAGTGGGATTCAAATTACTGATGAGAAAGAAGGGGTCAGTAAATTCAAATGGGAGTCTACTGGCAAGGGTTTTTATTATGTTGCACAGTCAAAAGAATCTGAGGTGATAAAGAAACGTAAGGAACTATATGGAAATTTCCATCATATAGGGAAGGAATACCAGAATAATTGTTTATATTACATTGAAATAGAAAAAGTGATACAAAATGATAAATATGAACACACAGAAAATCCTGACAGTTCTGGTAAGGATAAAGAAGAACACGAAAATAGCGTTGTTTATCAACTAACTGATGGGAAGGATTTTCATATCCATGAATTTGATATTTCAAATGATGGGAAAAAGGTTGTATTTATGGCTACGCCAAGCCCAAATATGGGAGATTATATTAATGGAGATCTATACATACTAGATATTAAAGCTGGAGAGCTACAAAAGATGAATATAGATAAGTTGTTGGGAGGGAGCGTTTGCTTTTCTCCTGAAGGCAGCAAAATATGTTACTCAGCAAGCATAAGGGAGAAGGATTACTATAAGACCCATATACAAGACAGTACATTAGAGATATATGATATTAATAATGGAGAGCTAATTCAACCTTTAACAGATTTTGATAGTACGGTTATTCCATTACGGTGGACAGCTAAAGGAATTTTAATTAGATGGCAGAATAAAACTAATTATCTTATTGGGTTGCTATCTGAGGATGGCACTGTGGAAATGTTAAGTGAAAAAGTAGATAGCTTTATAATGGATGCTTCTATAACAAGGGATGGAAATCATATATCCTATAATAAGGCTATAACAAATGAAACCTTTGAAATCTATTTAGACGATAAAAAAATAACGAATGAAAATAGCTTTTTCAAAGGAAAGCTTAAAAGTAACAGGGAAATAATCTCATGGCAAAGTAGTGATGGTCTTGAAATAGAGGGTGTTTTATCAACCCCAGTAGAGTTTGACGCAAATAAAAAATATCCCTTATTAGTGGTAATCCATGGTGGTCCGGCTTGGGCATCCTTTCCAATATTTTCAGACTGTTTTAATGAGAAATATCCTATTGAACAGTTTATCGAAAAAGGCTTTATAGTTTTAGAACCAAACTACAGGGGAAGTTCTGGTTATGGTAATGAATTCTTAAAAGAAAACTATAGAAAACTGGGAATTGCTAACTACGATGATGTTATATCTGGAGTGGATAAACTAGTTGACAAAGGGATTGCAGATAAAGATAGAGTAGGGGTTATGGGATGGAGCAACGGGGGATATATATCAGCTTTCTGTTCTACATTTAGTAGTAGATTTAAAGCTATTTCAGTTGGAGGTGGAATTACTAATTGGAGTACCCATTATGTAAATACAGATATACCTTACTTTATTAGGATGTATTTAGGAAATAACCCATGGAATGATCCAGAGATATATACTAAAACATCACCAATGACATATATTAAATCAGCCTGTACCCCCACCTTAATCCAACATGGCGAAAAGGATGCAAGAGTTCCAACTCCAAATGCATATGAGCTATATCAAGGATTAAGGGATATGGAAGTTGATACAGAATTAATTATATTTAAAGGAATGGCATATAGTTCTGACCAGCCAGGAATTAATGTGGCTATTATGAAGCAGAATTTGATGTGGTTTTCACACTATATTCTTGGAGAAAGTATGAAAGATTTTAGGGTTTTATAATGGATATTCTCACAGGATACATAAGGATGAAACAGTCTTCATAAGGAAGCTTTTTTTTCTTATTTAGCCTGTGATTGTAGCTCTATGATTTCCATGTAAATTTCCACTGTATAATACTCTAGCAACTATATTGACTTACAATTGTATAGCAACGTTATGGCATTAAGCTCCCTGTACCTTAGTAGGGGTACGGAAACGATTCGTGTAAAAACTGCAATAGGATAAAAACGTGGTTCAGATATGGAAAATTACATATTTGTCACGTTTTCTTCTTATAAAAGATTAATTAGACCTAGAAGGCAAAGTAGATATAAGAAATGGATACTTCAGTACAACTGATTTATCTACGGGACAAAAAAGATATATTAAATAAAATGATCAAACTTTTTAAAAAAAATGAATGTGGGTAAAATGCCAAAGAGCTAAATTTTGATCAAACTTTTTTCAAAATTTAGCTATTGTTTTTTTCTGAAAAAACAATACTTCACACAAGGTTTTGATTAAACTTTTTTAACACCTACATTTATTGTAGATTTGAAATAAAGTTGCACCGTTTTACCCCTTTAGATATGATTATCTAAAGGGGTGTTTTTATGTCGAAAAGAAAAAGAACATCCGAGATTGAACAGTGGATTAAACAAGGTCGAGGGACCGGTATTGGAGTAGATTATAAACCTTGGTTAAAGATTCAAGATGTATCTTCAAAGGGTCGTTCAACTCGTTTAAAAGGAATAAAAACAAACAGACAGCATGAATTTCTGTCGGATTTAGAACGCAATTATTTTTATTTAACTGAGTATTCTAATTATATTGTTGCTGGCCGCAGAACAGATTTCGAAAAAATAGAGAAACTACATATGCAGTAAGGCTTGAAATGAAAAGAGATAAAGCAATTGAACTATTACACTATGATAATTTATATGATTTCACTTTGGATATTATCGGAAATAATTCTTATTGATGACTTAAAGCAGAGTCGAAGGCTAATTACAGCTCATGAATCGGGAGTAAAAATAAGATTGCAAAAAATTTTTAAATATAACAACGTAGGTTTAAGAGTATTTGAAAAAACAATCGACCGAATAGAACGAATGATGAGAGGGATGGGAAAATGAGCGATACAAGGACCAAATTGATGCTGGATTTGCAAAGAATTGAGAAGGATAAGTATCAGTTACGCGAAGGTGAGCAGCATCAAGATTTCTTACCTTTGTTACTTCAATATATTGGCGATCCTCAGCCAGAATTACGGGATAACCTGATTTATCCGATGTTTTATATGTGGATTAAGGAAGAGAATAGGTTCAGTGGAGAGGAGTTGCGTAGCCTCTTAACTGTTCTGACTGATGAGAACCATTTGTTCTATAATATTGGCAGCGAGGATGATCAGTCAGTTTTTACAAGGACGTTCTCTGCCTTGCCTATCGCTTTGATTGTGCAACGCCACAGACAGAATCCATTTTTCAATCAAGCGGAAATTGAGCAATTAATGCATGCAATGCTCCGTTATTATAAAGAGGAGAAGGATCTGCGAGGTTACCTTTCAGTAGGAGGCTGGGCTCACAGCGCGTCTCACGGTGCGGATGTTTTTGTCGAGCTGGTGCAGTGCGAGGAGAGTAGCGTCGCACTGCTGCGTGAGGTTCTTGTCGCTATTTCTGGCATGCTTCATAATGGTAGACAAATTTTTAGCGATGAGGATGATGAGCGGTTGGTCAACATCGTGGATACGATGATTGACAAAGAGTTACTTCCACATCAAGAAATCGCTGATTGGATTAGCGGCTTAGCGCAATGCTGCAATTTGCCGAGAAGTCGCAGTCAGGTGATTGCTCGCGTGAACAGCAAGAATTTTTTACGCAGTCTCTATTTCAGAAGGGGACAAGATATCCGAGGGGATGAGCTTAACACTGTCATGCTTGGTACTGAGGCAAAATTGAACAGGTTTTCTATCAGTTAAAGGATTAGAGTGTGTTTCAATTTTCGTTTAGTTAAAAATGGCAGTCACAAAATTACTACTGTGACTGCTTTATAAAAGGTTGACCAAAGCCTTAGTTCTTTGTTTGACACCCTCTAGCATGTTCCTCCATTAAAGGGCGCTTTAATGGAGGAAATATCATAGAAATGATCAAACTTTTTTATAAAAGAATGATTCAATAAAATATATTAAGAGCGTGTTTTGATTAATCTTTTTTCAAAACACGCTCTTTCTTTTTGCTTGTTTATCAAGGCTATTAGTATTAATTTGATCAATCTTTATTCTAAAGCTACATTTATTGTTGGTTTGAAATAAAGTCGCGACGTTTTTAAAAAAGATGCGAAGCTTTACCCCTTTAGATACGATTATCTAAAGGGGTGTTTTTATGTCCAAAAGAAAAAGAACATCTGAAATTGAAAAATGGATTATGCAAGGTCGCGGGTCAGGAATTAGGGTGATTATCAGCCTTGGTTGAAGATTCAAGATGTTTCCTCGTTAGGTCGATCAACACGCTTGAAAGGGATTAAAACGAGCAGACAACATGAATTTTTATCAGATTTAGAACGAAATTACTTTTATATAACTGAATATTCTTATTTTGTTATTGCAGATGAATTAGGAATTAAACATCCTACAGATCCTAAAACGGGCGAACCGATTGTGATGACAAAGGATTTTTTATTAAGTGTAGAATTAGAAAATGATAAATGTAAATATTTGAAATATATGTCAACAATTTTAAAAAATGCTGTGTATTCTATTTTATATCGTAGTAATCTTGTAATGAACAAGTTATTTATTCTTTAAAGGAGGCAAACAAATCATGGATATTATGATTGAAAAGATTCCAGCATATCGGATTGCTTACATAAGGGAGATTGGCCCTTATGGAATTAATAATGTGCGAACAATGGAAAAATTAAAAGAATGGGCAAAATCTAACCATTTATTTAATGACGAATCCATAATTTTTGGAATTGCTCAGGATAATCCTGAAACTACTAAACTTGAAAACTGTCGTTATGATACCTGCATAGTTGTTTCAAACGACTATGCAGTAACTGATGACTATGTAAGAGAAGGTAATATTGTTGGAGGAAAATATGCTGTTTTTAAAATTAATCATACAGCAGAAGCAGTTCAGAAAGCGTGGGTTAATATTTTTCCAGAATTATCAGGGCAAGGATATCAATTTGATGAAGCAAGACCAATCATCGAAAGGTATGTAGTCAAAATGGTTAATAATCATCATTGTGAAATTTGTGTACCCGTATATTAAAGTAGTAATTGGATAAATTCCAATTTGTTTGATTGAACAAAACGAGCACCTTATATTTCCTCTTTTTGGTTCTTAAAAAATACATTTTCCACTTCACTGGCCAAAAGGAATATCTCAGGGAGAGCATAACAACCAATAATTTTCGTACTAGGAAATATATCTATTGCAGGTACTATATCAAAAATCTGGCCTCTTTAAATGTACTCTTAGCTTTTATAAATACAGCCCTTTTAGTTTTCGTCTAAAAGGGCTGTGCTGTTTACATGTTTAATTTAGTTTTCAATATCCAATATTTATTTCCGTTTATTGTAAATGAGAATTCGACCCATCCATTGGGATCTTCGCGATGAACGAATACTGATGTTCCTAATGCTAATGTACCTTGGTTGTTTTCTGTAACAGACTGACTTTTAATTACTCCATCAAATGAATAGGGTACAACGTAATAGAAGGCAGCTAGTTTAGCAGTTGCTTTCGTTCCCTGTGGATATGTTTTATATGGGATATCATTTGAGAGTGCGTCAACATTTAAGGTATTTGGGTTTTTAGGTAATTTTTTTGCATATAAATAATCTTGCTTTTGGAAGGGTTTAATACGCTCCATAATTTTTGCGATTTTGGTAGACCATTCTTGATCTGTTGAATACATAACATTCATACCTTGCAATGTTGGACCATAGTAATATGAACCATTTTTCTCTAAATATTTATCTCTTACATAATTGGCATTATAGGCAATGCTATCACCGAAAGTTGGTAAATATTTTGCATATTTAAACGGATCCTGATCATAAGCGCGCAAACCAAATAGATTATGTTTGCGATATGCGATTTCAGATTTACCATATCCGGATTCTAAAATAGCATGTGCCGCTAAATAAAGTGCGTTAACACCATACTGAGCTTGAGCTGCAACAAAGTCGTTTCCATGTCCAATTAATGGGCTATCTGGTTGGTACTTTTTAATGTCAGCATCAATTTCTTTACCAGTAACATTTGAAGCATATGTTAAATCAAGGTTTATATATGACGTAGCAGTAATATTATTTTCAGGAATCCAAGTACCGCTGTTATTGAAATAATACGTTGTTCCGTCAATAGAAGCGAATCCAGTTTGCATAACACCATTTAGCTGTAAATAGTACCATGTACTCCCTTCTTGTAGCCAACCCGTTTTCATCGTCCCATTTGAATTTAGGTAATACCACTGGTTACCGTCGAGAAGCCATCCTGTTTTCATAGCGCCATTAGAGTTTAGGTAATACCAAGCTCCGTTATCAAAAAGCCACCCTGTTTTCATAGCGCCATTAGAGTTTAGGTAATACCAAGCTCCTTTATCGAAAAGCCACCCTGTTTTCATAGCGCCACTAGTGCTTAAATAATACCAAGCCCCGCTATCAAAAAGCCATCCTGTTTGCATGACTCCGCTTGAATTTAAGAAATACCAATTATTATTGTTTTGTAACCATCCTTTTTTTACAGTTTCATTTGTTTTAATTGCTGTATTGTAAGTTGATACAGTTTCAGCCATCCCTTTTATAGGAATAAAAAGTATGCTTGATGCTAAGATAATTGATGCAGCTTTTTTTAACATTTCTTAATAATACTCCTTTTAGTAGTTTGTTAGTTTCATATTAACCAAAGTACTATTGTAACAAGGGAGGAGGAAAAAACAAACAAATATCATAAAAGTCTAATAAATTACTGTTAAAATAATTTTATATGAGTAGTTTCATATAATTGTTAGTAAAGTGGAATGTAAATAGAAGTAAAAAGGAACAGTGATTGAGTGACGAGCATAGAACTAGAAAAAGTTGACTTATACAGTCAGCTTTTTATTTTGAGGGTGTTGTAAAATTCATACATATTCAAAAATAGATGCATAAAAAAATTCGTTTTCTTGGAAAAATGATACTATCAAACTATCCGAAGAAAGGACGAATTTGCTAGTATAATAACCAATTTTGATATTGAAAGTAACTGTTATGTACTTATTACTGTCCTAGTGGAAGAAATCGAAGTATTGAAATCATTAGCCTTTGGAGCAGGGTTATTAAATCATGTATTAAAAATATTGAGGTGGAGTTTATCTGAGATACTATAATACGATGAAGGGCTTTTTCATTTCGTTATAAAGGAAAGTACGATATACTTGACGTATCTTTAGAGATGTAACTATAATTGTTACGATTCGAATTTTATAATGGAAAGGGTGAATGATGTAAGTGAATGAAAGTAATCACGATGTATATAAACCTGTAAGAGTAAACAGGTTATGGATGATTCTTGTATTAGGGACACTCACAGCAATTGGGCCATTGTCCATTGATATGTACTTGCCCTCGTTACCAAAATTAACGGATGATTTACAAACGAATGCTTCTCTTGCTCAGCTTACTTTAACAGCTTGCTTACTAGGGCTTTCGGTTGGACAATTATTTGTTGGTTCAATTAGTGATATTTATGGACGGCGCAAACCGCTTATTATTGCTCTTATTATCTATGTTACATCTTCTTTATTGTGTGCCGTTGCACCATCTATTTGGAGTTTAGTTCTTTTACGTTTCTTACAAGGGGCTTCAGGCTCAGCAGGTATTGTTATATCACGTGCTATGGTACGTGATATGTACTCAGGTTCGGAGATGACAAAGTTTTTCTCACTGCTTATGTTAGTAAACGGAACAGCGCCTATTTTGGCTCCAATTATTGGAGGACAATTGTTACAGTTCACATCATGGCGCGGGGTCTTTATCGTTCTTGGAGTGATAAGTGTATTTATGTTAGTATCCGCTATTTTTGTATTGCGTGAGACATTGCCTCTTGAGGAGAGAGAAACAGGTGGTTTAGCAGGAACATTAGCGACATATGGGAATTTGCTGAAAGATCGCTTATTTATGGGGTATGCTTTGTCGCAAGGCTTAGTGTCAGCAGCAATGTTTGCTTATATTTCGGGCTCTCCGTTTGTGTTGCAAAATATATACGGGGCATCACCGCAAGCATTTAGTTTATTCTTTGCGATTAATGGTATTGGGATTATTATTGCTAGCCAAATTACTGGACGTTTAGCGGGGAAAGTAAATGAGACAACATTATTTGTAATGGGCGTTGGAATTGCAGCTGTTGGTGGTCTTTCTTTACTTCTTATGATTGTACTAGGAGCAGGGTTGATTGGTGTTTTATGTTCGTTATTTCTTGTTGTATCAAGTGTTGGGGTTGTATCGACAACAGGTTTTTCACTAGCAATGAGAAATCAAAAACAAGCTGCAGGAACAGCATCAGCTTTACTTGGTCTACTACAGTTCATTTCTGGAGCACTTGTTGCGCCTTTAGTTGGGATTGGAGGTAGTAACACAGCACTTCCTATGGGAATTGTGATTGCCCTATGTGAAGTGGGAGCGGTTTTATGTTATATCTTTATGGCAAAGCGTAGTGAAAGACAGTTTGTACTTCGGGAAAAGCAGGATATAGAGGCATAAGAATACTAAAAAAGAGCTAATTCAAAGTATATTTTGAATTAGCTCTTTTTGTTATTTTCTTGGAGCAGCTCATACATATTATTCATGATTGCATCGTATAAAATAGCTAATTTATCCCAAACCCATCGATTTGAATCAACCTCTTTTTCACCACAGTCAATAATATCTGTATGGTCCGTAATTCTATAAGCTCTTTCTACGATTATCGGAGCAATTTTTGGTATACGAGGAATAGCTTTCAAAATATCTGCAAAGTTTCCGATATAGACATGCCCGATGATTTCAATTGTTAGTGATTCATCAGATATGTTTAGGGCGGTGTCGTATTTGTCTGTATGCACTTGTTTTAAGTAATGGGCAAGTCTAAGTGGAGCGGTTCTCTTCTTTAATACGCGGCGAAGACTTTCTGTATTTTTGATATGGAGTGATCTTTTACGAATAAGAACGGAAAGTTCTTCTTCCATAAACATCATTTTGTTGTACATATATATTGTTAGTCTCCTTTTTTCTAAATAAATGGACAATGCAACCTTAGGTAGGGATGCTTCATTCATATGTAAGTCTAGCATGCTATGTTCCAGATGTGTGCTTACAGTTTTGTAAGGTGCAGAAGAAGAGCTGTGAAGATTCTGGGCGTATAAAGTGACGATACTGTGACAAAAATGGTGATATGTGTATAAAAGTACGGTCATAAGTGTAAAGTTTGAATGGTTCTCGTTATAATAGCAAGTGGAGATAAGTAGTAGATGTAGACAAAAGGAGAGTAAGAGATGAAGAAATTGTGGAGTATTGTCTTGCTTGGAGGAATGCTTCTTTTAGCAGGGTGTAATGGAGATAAGGATACAAAAGAACCGAAAGAACCGAAAGAAAAAGTAGAACAATCGGCAGAGCAGAAAGAAGATATGAGAGTATATCGTGATGTGCATAATAAGTATGATGAGAAAATGAACAAAGAGTTAAATGAAGCAGTAAAATTATGGGAAGAAGCGAAGGAAAAAGGGGGGAAGGCACTAGTATATCCTAAGTTTAAAGAAGATGTACAAAAAATAACCACGAGTATGTTAACGGATATCGATCATATGCGCAAAGAAATTCGTGTACCGAAGTCAAAAGAACAAGAACATGAGCTATATGTTGGCTTCTTAAATGAGACAGAGCAAGCAATGAAAAAGTTAGAGAAATTAGCGAAAGATGAAGATTCGGCGTTAATTCGTGATATAGAAGTTCATTTTTCAACAGCTTCAACGTACTATAAACGCTTTCAAAAAGAAGCACAAAAATAACCTTGCAATGCGCAAGGTTATTTTTTCTTTTTCCCGTCCCCATCTTCATCTTCAGCTACTAAGACTTTTTGCTCTTCATGAAATTCTGAAATTGTTTGCCCAGTAATGTTATCGAATGGAGTATAAAAGGAAGTTATATTTTTCTTTTTTATAAATAATTTATAGAAGCCTATGATAACTAATATTACGATTGTTAATGGTAATCCTATAACTGCCATAAGTAATGGATCCATCGTAGCTCTCCTTTCTACATAGAGAGGATTTTATTTGTCCTTTACCTTAGTATAAAACAAAAAAGGGAATTACTTTAAATATAATCCAACTGCTGCAAAAGCGTTGTTAGAAGAAGGTATGAAAGAAGAAGATATTATGTTTACAGAATATCCTTTAATTCCGATTATGTTCCTGACAGATTCTTATTTGCAAAAATTATCTGTATCTGGTTTAGAGTATATGATTGGTTCTGAGCCAAGCTTACGACATGCGAAAAAGTAAGCAAAAAATAAAGAAGTAGGCATTTGCCTACTTCTTTATTTTACTTCCTTCTTATACTCTTTCTTCGTTCCATCTGAGAACACAACTTCTAAGTCGAATTTTTGGTAGTCTTTATCAAGTTGGAATACGTCTACCACTTGATCAATTACTTCTTGATCAGGTGTATTTTTATCAAATGTTAATTTTTGTAGAAGTGGACTTAGTTTGGCAATAGCTTTGTCACTCGTTAGCTTTACATCTGTCTTGTGATCCTCAATCTTTCCTTCCATCTTTTTGTCTGCACCTTTACTTTTGTACTCCGCTTCATAATCTTTCTTCGTATCTTGGTAGTCTGCATTTAAGTGAAATTCGTTAAAGTTAAGTTTTAAATCTTGAGGTGCTTCATTTTTAGCTTCGTCCGTTGTTTTCTTATCAGAAGTTGGAGTTTCCTTTTTTGGTGCAGTACAACCTGTTAGCGCAGGTACTAGCATAAGTGCTAATAAAACTGAAAGTAAAATTCTCATAATATATTCCTCCTTAGTGTATCGTTCCTTCCATACAAGTTTTTCCCAATTTCATGTAATTATGTATGTGCTCGAAATAAATTATTTCCCGAAACGTACGCTGCAAATGGTTATTATACAATAATATTTGGTGGTGGAAATTTAAAAGAAAATATTATCTCTCTATTATTTATAATTGTTATTACACAAATTTTAGCTTTAATCGCTGTAGGACTATTATCTGTATTAAAGGGAAAGAGACATTTAGTAAAAGAAGCATAAAGAAAAAGGGCATCCTTTTGGAGGATACCCTTTTTCTCTTGTAATCGAAGCTTTCGTTAAAATTAACTTCTATAAGGCGAGATTAATTCTCAACCTTTGCCCATTTGAAGTTAAGTGGTCCTGCAAAATCAACTTCAACTATTCCTTTTACATAAGAACGTTCTAAGTATGTTGTTCCATTTTGATAGAGAGGAGAGATAACAGCATCTTTAAATAAGATTTTTTCTGCCTGTTTTAAAGTTTCCCAACGTGCTTTTTCATCACCAGCTAAATCAGTTTTTACTTTTTGGATCAAATCATCAAATTCTTTATTAGAATAGTGATCTAAGTTGTATGAGTTATCAGTTGTAAATAATTCTAAGAATGTAATCGGGTCAGCAAAATCAGGGCTCCAGCCATCAACAGCAATATCATAATTTCCTTGTAGCAATAATGTGACTTGTTGTTTACGTGGTTGAGGCTTCAAGTTAATTGTTAAGCCTTCTAGATTTTTCTCTAGTTGTTCTTTTAAATATTCACCAGTTTTTTTCGAAAGGTCATTATCGCTTGTTAATAATTCAATTGAAATTTTATCAGAACCTAATTCTTGTTTTGCTTGCTTCCAGAATTTTTGAGCATCTTTTGTATTTTCTTTCGTTAAATTGCCATTCTCCTCACGAAAATCTTTTCCAGTTGGTCCCTTTGCAAAGTTTTTTGGAACTAGAGAATAAGAAGGAAGAGAGCCATCATTTAAGAGAACATTTACAAATGCCTTTTTATCTATCGATTTATCGATAGCTTGGCGGATATTTACATTTTGTAACGTTTTATTTTTTTGATTCATTCGTACGAATTGTACACCAACATCTGGTCGTTCTTTAAAGTTACTATCTTTGCGATATTTATCAACAAGATCAGATGTTAAAGTAAGTCGATCGATTTGTTTTGATTCATATAAATTAACGGCTGTTGAATGATCTTTGACGATATTAAAATTAATTTCTTCAAGTTTCACATTATCCTTATCCCAATAGTTGGTATTTTTCTTAAACTTAAAGCTTTGTTCATGTTTCCAATCACTTAATGTAAAGGCCCCATTATAGATAAGCTTATTATCTTCTAATGCATATTTATCACCTTGTGATTTAAAGAATTCTTCATTAATCGGTAAAAATGTTGGGAATGCCGTTAAGCTAATGAAGTATGGAACGGGACGCTCTAATTCAACTTCAAAAGTGTGGTCGTCGATTGCTTTTACACCAAGTTGATCAGCCGAAAGCTCTTTACTATTAATCTTTTTTGCATTTTTTATATCAAAGAATAAAAATGCATATTCAGAAGCTGTTGCTGAATCAACTGCACGTTGCCAAGCAAAGACGAAGTCCTTCGCTGTTACGGGTGTACCATTTGACCATTTGGAATCTCGTAAATGGAATGTATATTTTGTTTTATCCGGACTCACTTCATGAGACTTTGCAACACCAGGCACAGGTTTGTTTCCTTCACCAAGGTTATATAGACCTTCAAATACGTTTCTCATTACTTGACCAGAGTCAGTATCTGTAGCGCGTGCAGTATCCATTGTGCGGATTTCTGTACCAGCAGCTAAGTTCAATACTTGTTTATTAGGTGCTTTATCTTTTGCTTTTGCTCCGCTTGCATCGTCTTTATAGCTACCGCATCCTGTTAATAAAATACTTGCTCCTAAAACAGATGCGACAGCAGGTACAAATTTCTTTTTCATGTAAAATTCCTCCCTAAATTGTTTGGGTATTAAAAAAATAGTTAATGAACAACTTTGAGGGAAAGAAAAAATCCCTCTTTTCTTATCGAGAAAGAGGGATTTTTGTTTACAAGGCATGTACCTGTATATAAACGAAGTCCCTCATTCTATCTTTCAAGCATAATGCTTGCAGGAAGTGGCACAGTATTCAAAGTGAACCTGTTGCCGAGGTTTCAAAGGGCCAGTCCCTCCACCTCTCTTGATACAATGAGTAAACATAGTAATTTATATTAATTTTTTTGATTCTTTGATTATTCAAAATCTTACACCCGGATAAATGAACTGTCAATGAAATGAAATATAGTTTAAATTTTCAGTCTTTTAAATAGGGATATAAAAAGAAAGAGCACTGTGCAATTGCACAGTGACTCTCGTTTTTAAAAATCAAAATTATCAGAGTCTGGACCAACGCCATCTTCATTTTTGTATATTGCCGCTGTATCGATGCTGCGGTATCCATTTTTAATAGCTGCTTTTACAGAATCAATTACTTCTGTGCCATCTTCAACTTTAAAAAACATCTAAGCCAAACCAAGGCGTTTACACACCGTTATGTAATGTTGTGTAAGCTTGTGAATTTCATATTAATTCCCTCTAGCTTTTTTATTGGTTGCTTCAATTGCTTGATAAATAATCTTCGAAAAATTATTTTCATATATAACTTTTAAACCTTCTGCAGTTGAACCACCTGGTGTTGTCACTTGTTCACGAAGCATAGCTGGATCTTGTTCTTGCTCAAGCATAGCAGCAGAACCAGCAATCATTTGGATAACAAGATGTTTTGCTGTTGCTTCATCGATTCCATAGCTTTTTGTTGTTTCAATTAAACCTTCAGCAAAATGGTAAAGGAAGGCAGGTGCACTTCCAGTAACAGCGGTCAGCTGATGAACTTCTTCTTCCGTGCATAGCTGTGCTGTACCAATCCCCTTTAAGAGTAGTTGTAAAGTTTCTTGATGTTCAGTATTTACGAACTGTCCCATTGTATATAGCGAAATAGACTTTCCAATTGTCGCAGCTGTATTTGGCATAATCCAGGCAACAGGTGTACCTTGAGGAAGTTTTTCTTCTAAGTAAGATGGACCAATCCCGGCAGCAACCGTTACAACAAATTGATTGGTTAGAAGAGGAGATAACGCTGCTAATAATTGTTCATGTGCAGCTGGTGGCATCGCTAAAACAATGGTATCAACAGTTTTGATATGTTGAGTCCAATCACTCGTAAGGGAGATATTATATTTTTTCTCTAATTGTTTAAGCTTTTCTATGTTACTTCGATTGGATACGATAATTTTTTCAATGTGTTCGTTACTTGTTTTGAGAAGTCCGGCAAAGATTGCTTCTGCCATACGGCCAGCACCAATAAATAAAATTCTATGTTTCTTTAGCATATCTTTTATTCCTTCCTGATTAGAATAGGGTATAAAAAACGATAACATCTTTGAGAGATCTTTGTAAAAAGAAAAGACTTATATGAATTTGCTATAAGGATTAGTATATGCCATATTAACTTTTATAGTAATTTAGCTATTGATAGGTTGGTAAGAGAGGAATGAAAGTTTTGAAAATATATAAATCCCAATTAAAACACCTACATAAACCTTTTCTTTTTAGGTGAGAGAGCATCTGGTCATGTTTAAAAGCGGATAGATTGCCAAGCTAAAGCAGAGAGAAAACAAGTGAAAGTCCCCTTTTGTTTGTCATAGCGGTAACTTAAATGTCTAAAGATCAAATTACACAGATAGATTGGAAAGAAAAGTGATTAATGAATAGAAAACCCTCTGAAGCATGTATGCTTCAGAGGGTTTAGTAATAGATTGTGTAATTATGCTTTTGTCATACCAAGTAAAACAGCACCGCCGATAATTAGTACACTACCTAGTGCAATAAATCCCATTTGGCGTTTCGTTTTCTTTTCTCCTAAGAAGACAATCGCACCGAATGTAGAGATAACGATGCCAGTTTGAGATAATGGGAAGCTTGTTGCTACTCCAACTCGTGGTAAGGAAAGAAGTAAGAATAAGTTTCCTGTTCCCCATAGTAAACCAGATAATATGTTACGAACTGCATATTTGTTAAACGGTTTATATTTAGATGTCAGTACCACTGCACCAACAAACATACCGACTGCTTGCGGTAAAATAGCAGACCAACCATCGATATTGTACCAACGAATGATAATTACATATACAAGGTAACCAAAAGTAGAAACAATTAAAGTTAAAAGCCCTTTTTTCAGTTGTCCCGGTGGCTGTGCATTTTCTTTATCATCTAGTGAAGTAAAGACAACACCAATTACAATTAAAAGGATTGCAATCGTTCCCATAATAATCGTAGTAGTAGTAGTCCACTCATGGAAAGCGATAACGCCAAAGATAGAAGTCGCAACAAGTTGCATCCCAGTTGAAATGGTTACAGTTGTTGAAACACCTAGCTTTTCAACAGTTTTTAATTGGTTTGCTTGTCCTAAAGCCCAGAAGAGACCTGAAATAAAACCGACGATTAAGATTGTCATAGTTAAAGTCGGTTGAGTAAATATATACATAATTGTTGCAAAGAATAAGGCACCAATTGTCATACCTAATGTTTGACTATATGCACCGCCGCCCATTTTTACGCTTACTAATAAGACGTTTCCCCATGCAATTGCAGGAAGAAGTGCTAATAAAATATCCATTACAAGACTCCCTTCATTTTTCTATATCAATATAATTTAATTTCGTTCTAACGATCGGTAATTTCCCACTTAGAAAGTAGAAGATTACCGATCGTTAAAACAGGATGAAGAATTTACGATATAAATGCGTTTTCATTTCTTCATTTTTTTCAAATACCTAAATATAATAACAGGAAAGTACCTATTTTAGAAAGTAAATTCAAATAGAATGTATATTTCTACAAAAATTAAGATTCTGTTATTTGATCTCGTTTTTTAAGCGTAGTAAGACCTTATCTCAAAAGTCAGCAAAAGCTAATCAAAGTTTTATTTTATCAAAATAAAAAAAGACCTCAAATTGAGGTCTTTTTTAAATGGGGATGGGGGGAATAAAGTTACTTAGCTCTTTTTAAGAAATGGGGAGAGGGGGACAATCTACTTCCCATTGGCTTTACTTTATAACTTAATTATATGGAATGTGGGAAATAGTAACTATCGAATTAGCTTACAATAGGATTACAATTTTGTAAGGTTGGGATAAAGTGAAACTTTAATCAATGGGGTTTTACAGCACTCGAACAGCAGGATAAATTGTTTCATTCTACAAAACAATTTATTTTTCGGGAAATAAAAAAGCAGCTTTTGTCGAAAGCCGCTTTAAGAAGTAGTAATTCTTTTATTAATTAGCTGGATGCACAATAAGAATAGGAGTGACATACCGACTGTTATGATAACAAGCGTCCAGGCGAGCTGCATGTTACTTGCGTCAATCGCCATATAAATGGCTGTAGGAATTGTTTGTGTTTTTCCTGGAATGTTACCAGCAAACATAAGTGTTGCTCCAAATTCACCAAGTGCACGTACAAAGCTTAAGATCATTCCACTAAGTAGTGCGGGGAATGCAAGCGGCAATGTGACATGTAAGAAGACTTGGTATTCACTGGCCCCAAGATCACGGGCACCGTCTTCAATTTGCTCGTTTGCAATAGAAAAACCTGTCTTGGCCGATTGATACATAAGTGGGAATGAAACGACTGTTGAAGCGATGACAGCAGCCCATGATGTAAACATAATAGAGTGTTGAAATAATGATTCAATCCACTTACCAACTGGGCTGTTATTCCCAAAAATAATAATGAGAAAGAACCCAATAACAGTTGGCGGGAGCACCATCGGTAATAGAAAAATGGTTTCTAATAACACTTTATAGCGCCACGAGGAGCGAGCTAATACTCGTCCAATAATTGTGCCGAAAATCATAACAATAATGGTGGCGAGTGCAGCTACTCGTAAGGAAAGAAAAATAGGCGGCCAAAGTGCATCAAATGCCATGGTAGTTAAGATAGAATTGTAAATCCATATTTTTTAAAGATAGATTGTGCCTCTTTTGACTGTAAATATTCATAGAATGAAGTCGCCTCTTTCTTATGCTTGGATTCTTTTATAACCCCTGCTGGATAGTGGATCGGTTCATGAGAATTAGTTGGTGCTGCATTTGCAATTTTTACTTTGTCTGAAATGAGAGCATCTGTTTTGTATACAATTCCAGCATCTACATTTCCTGTTTCTACATATGTTAACACTTGGCGGACGTCTTTTGTAAATACAATTTTGTTTTGGAGGTCATTCCATAGATTTTCATGCGTAAGTGAAGCTTTTGCATATTTTCCGGCTGGTACAGATTCAGGTGTACCAATTGCTAGTTTCTTCACTTTTTCTTCTTTTAACTCTTGAAATGTTTTAATGGAACTTTCCTTTGGAACGACTAAAACAAGTTCATTTCCAAGAAGATTTTTCCCCTCTTTTTCATTAATAAATCCTTTTTTTACAAGCGTTTGAAATTTATCTTCTGCTGCAGAGAAGAATATATCAGCAGGAGCCCCTTGTTCAATTTGCTGCTGAAGTGCACCAGAACCACCAAAGTTAAAGGAAAGCTTTATGTTTGGTTCTTTCTGTTTATATTGTTTTTCAATTTCTTTGAAAGCATCTTGTAAACTTGCAGCTGCAGATATCGTAAGTTCAACTGTCTTTTCTTCTTTAGCAGTCGTTTTTTCTTTTTTTTCTTCACTTGTGCAAGCCGAGCTAAATATAAGAAGGAAAGAAAGCATGAATACCCCAATGTACCGTAATGTAAATCTGTTCATAAATATAATCCCCTTTCTTTTCACTATATTAATTATAACTAATTATATTTAATTATAAATAGATATAATTAAATATAATGTGAAATAAATCACTTTTTGAAAAAATAGGAGAAATTTTCTTTCTTTGTTACAATGAAAAGAGAAAGTGAGGAATCGTCTATGGATCATCATTCCTACACAACGGAAGAAGTAGCAAATCGATTAAAAGTCTCAAAGTTAACAGTGTATGATTTAATTAAAAAGGGTGAACTACCTTCCTACAGAGTTGGTAGACAAATGCGTATCGATGCAGTGGACTTAGAACAATATATTAAGCAAATGAAAACAGGGAAAGTACAAACTGCTTCTATGAGACTAGAGGAGAAGAATAGAGAATCTTCCTGTGTAATTAGTGGACAAGAGTTAACATTAGATATGCTAGCGAAACATCTTGAAAGATTTTTAACAGGCTCTAGTATGCTCCGGGCTTATCAGGGGAGTTTAATGAGTTTAATTAAAATGTCTCAAGGAGAAGGAAGTATCGTTAGTTTACATTTGTTTGATGGAGATACAGGAGAATATAACATTCCATATGTAAAACGAATTTTAGTCGGACAGCCATGTATTGTAATGAACTTATTAGCGAGAAATGTTGGGTTTTATGTCCAAGAAGGAAATCCAAAAGGAATACAAAAGTGGGCTGACTTGAGTCGTTCATCGATTCAATTTGTGAATCGTGAAAAAGGATCGGGAATTCGTGTACTAGTAGATGAACAGGTGAGAATTCAAAATGTAGATAAAGCAAATATTCGAGGATATAACTGGGAAGAGTCTAATCATCTTGGTGTTGCCTCTCAAATTGCTAATAGGAAAGCTGATGTCGGCATAGGAACAGAAAAGGTAGCACAAATTGTGAATGTAGATTTTATTCCACTTATGGAAGAACAATATGACTTAGTAATCTTAAAAAATAAAGAAAATGAACAACTTATTGAAGCAGTAAAAGAAATACTGCAATCGACAGAATTTCAAAATGAACTACGAGCAATTGGTGGGTACGATATAAGTAAAACAGGTCAAATTATATATGAAACAAATTGAAAAAGCTGCTTGTCTATGGACGAGCAGCTTTTTCTCTATATAAAGGGGTTAGGGGAAACAAGTTTATGGGACAAGACTTTGAGCAAGTGCGTAAATAAATGCTGTAAGAAGAGCTGCGCCGCTTGCAAGTCCGATAAAGTCTAATTTGTTAAAAGTAATGTTGTTCATAGTTATCTCTCCTTATTTGTTTAATGTAGTAGCAACCGCTTTTGCATCGACAAGAGCGGATAACACCATACTCATTGTATTTACAAATTTATTTGTTTTCATTTTGTTCATCATCCGTATCCGCTCCTTTCCGAATTGTTGTTGCCCTTGTTTCTGTCTTAATTATATGAAATACGACCAGGAGTAACTATCGAATTAGCTTACAGCAAGATTACACCTTTGTAAGAATTAATTTTTGAAAATTGTCACTTAATTTTATTACCAACTACTAAAACTTAGTGTTATAATTGTTGTAAGGATATAATTAAACTTTGGATATTGAGAAAGGAACGAAACGAATGTATAAGCTAATTACATTTTTGTTGAAATATATATTTAAAACGCTTGGAAAAGTGGAGGTTCAAGGAAAAGAAAAATTACCTGAAGGTGGGCCGTATGTTATTGCTTGTACGCATACGAGTTTTATGGATGTTTTAATGCTGGCAGCTGGGATGTACCCAACGGAAATTCATTATATGGCCAAAAAGGAACTGTTTGAAAGTAAATTTACAAATTGGTTCTTTAAGAATGTAAATGCTTTTCCGGTAGATCGCGCAAATCCAGGGCCAAGTACATTGAAAATTCCATCCCGTTTATTAAAAGATGGGAAAGTAGTAGGGATTTTTCCAAGTGGAACGAGATCGACAGAGGATGTTTCTTTAAAAGCAGGAGCTGTTACGATTGCAATGCGTTCTAATGTTCCTTTAGTACCAGCAGCTTATGTTGGACCATCAAGTGTAAAAGAATTAATTAAGGGGAAAAGAGCACAATTAATTTTTGGTAATCCGATTCAAGTTGAAGCGGGAGAGACAGTGGATCGAAAAACGGCTATGAAAATGATGACGGATCAATTAAATACAATGTTTGAAGAATTAACAGAGACATTACAACAAAATAAAAAATAGGAAAAGACGACCGGGCATAGACGGTCGTCTTTTCTATTACTATCTATATAAAGGGGAAAGGGGACACAAAATTATAGAAGCGTAGCAGCATAAATGAAAGCTGTAAGAAGAGCTGAGCCACTAGCTAATCCGATAAAATCTAATTTGTTAAAAGTAATATTGTTCATCATACTCTCTCCTTACTTATTTAATGAATGAGCAACTGATTTTGCATCGACAAGAGCGGATAACACCATGCTCATTGTATTTACGAGTTTATTTATTTTTATTTTGTTCATCATGCGTATCCGCTCCTTTTCGAATGGTTGTTGTTACTTTCTGACCTAATTGTACGAAATATAGAGGGAAGTCACTATCGAATTAGCTTACAGGAGGATTACACTTTTGTAAGGAAACTGAACATCTATGTAAGGATATAAATATTTGACAAGGGATTATGAACTTCGTACGTTAAAGAAAGGGGTGAGCACATGACAAATATTAGAGATATCGCAAAGCTAGCAGGTGTGTCCGTTATGTGTCACTACATAGCGGATTTTTTTGACTGGAAACGCGTTTCATACTTTATAACTGAATTATACCGGTTATGTAGTAATCCATGGATTCTTTTCAAGTGTTACGACAGTGAATAGAATTTGGAGGAGTATTGATGGATGAACTATTATTGAATGTGAAAAAGTATGTAGAGCCTGATGAACAAATCTTGTCTTTTATTGATATTGTTGTAATTGTAGGATCGGTATTCATTATTGGGCAAGAAAAAGCAATGTATACGCTCGTTGCAGTATTTATCGGAGCAAAAGTAATCGACTTCATTGTAGAAGGAATTAATACGAAAACAGCAGTTACGATTATATCTAGTCAACCAGATTTAATTCGTGAAACGATTACGAAACATATGACACGGGGTGTTACTGTTTTAGAAGGTCGCGGTGGTTATACTGGAAAAAATAAAGAAGTACTATATGTCGTAATTAATAAGCAAGAGCTTGTAAAATTAAAACAAGTAATCAGTAATGTAGATGAAGATGCATTTGTTGTTATTCACGATGTACGAGATGTACTTGGCGGTGGTTTTAAAGCAAGCTAAAAAGATGAACGAGGGGATTCGTTCATCTTTTTTTATTTTATAATTTGGGGAAGGATCTTCATTAGTTTTTCTTTTATTCGTTTTGCAAAGGATGGATTTTTACCAGAAGTTGATATGCTTATAACATATTCGTCATTTCGAATGATTGCAGGTGTATGAAAGGATGACTCTGTGCCATCACTTACGATATTAACCCATTGAAAATCATGTGCAGCTTGTTTGACCATCATATTTACAGCATGATGATTTGTTGCAGCATAGATGAGATGAGCATCTTTAATATCTTCTTCTGTAAACATTTTTTCCTTCCATGTAATATAGGTGAGATTCTCCATTTCTTCACAAATATATGGGCTCACAATCGTGACACGAGCTCCTGTATTCTTTAAACCAGCTGCCTTTCGATATGCAATTTTTCCACCACCGACGATCACAACCGTTTTGCCTTGGAGATTACACATAATTGGATAAATGTTATACATGTACATATTCCTCCATTCGCTCTAATAAAGCAGATTTCATGTAGGAATCAAATTGAAGACAATTACAAGTTGTAACGTTAGCATATTTTTTTGCATGCCGATTTATTTTCTGAAGTAATAACCCAGTGAAGAGAAGATAAGGCATGACATATACATGCCTTGCGTGCGATGACTTTTCATTGAGTTCATCAGTAAAAGAAGGTGTTCCTTTTGTTAAAAAGGAGCAGGAAACCGGCAAGCAGAGTCTTTGCTGGGCAGCTGCCCCAATTTGTCTTAATTCATGTATAGGCTGAGAATCACTGCTACCACGGCCAACAAGTAAGATTTCACTATTTGGCATTGGCATAGCTTCACGTATTCGTTTTATGACAAGTTCGATCATAAGCGGATGTGTACTAAAAGGTGGTATAACTGAAAATGTAATGTGTGGATAGTGCTTTTTTATTTTCTCAATTTCAAAAGGAACATCACGTTTATAATGGGCCGCTGCAAATAATAAAACAGGGACAATTAAAATCTCAGTTGCACCTTCAGTGATTGCTTCTACAATCGCATCTTGAACAGTCGGTGTTGTTAGTTCGAGAAATCCAATTTTTTGGATATTTTCACTTCGCTCGTTTATAACAGACTGAACAAAGTGAATGAACTGTTTATTGCCTTCTTGTAATCTGCTACCGTGTCCAATATAAACGATGCCTTTCATCTTGCGATCACCTCTTTCTCATTGATGATAGCTTGTAATTGATAATCAATGTGATGAAGTCCAACTTTATTGGCATATTGTAAAGTTGGTTCATCGATATAGGAGAATGGTAAATTCAGAATATCTGTGAAGCCAAGGCGGTTTACTTCTGTGATAAACGTATCGATTGCAGCACGTCCTTCAAATACAATGCTATCCCATGTGAATTCAGTCAGTGTACGTGAATGAACTTCATCAAAACGATGATCAATTGTATATTCGTGTGTCATGATATAAGAGCCAGCACCTATTTTTTCCTGAATGACGGCAATTCGATTAATATTTCGACCTAAATAAACAGTTGTTTCGTTGGAAAGTGTTGCAGGTAAGCTTAAAAGCCCATACTGCATAAGTGCCTTCTGTGTAGCGGCATTCATATACTGCAATGTTGCTTTTAAGGAGCGAATATCTTTTTGATGCTGCGCACATGATTGGAATAAGATTGCTACACTTTCAGCTGAGCAGAAAACAAGGCGCTCAGCATTAAAAATTTCACTAATCTGCTCAGGTGTTAATACATATTTTTGTTTTTTGAAAGTTGGTATTTGATATATTTCTGCGCCCGCTGCTTGTAACTTTTGCGCTAGTATACTTGTTTTGTTTGTTGCAGAGGCAAATAAAACTTTTTTTCCATGTAGTGGCTTGTGTTCTTTCCAGGCAATTTGTTTTCGTAAGGACACCACCTCACCAACAATTGTCATCGATGGATTTGAAATCTGTTCTTTTTTCACATCATCCACGATTGTGGAGAGTGTACCTGTAACAACTCGTTGTTTTCCAGTTGTACCCCATTCAATGACTGCTACTGGTGTATCTTTTTTTCTTCCTGTTTGTAATAAATTTTCGCAAATTACCGGCAAATTTTTAACGCCCATGTAAAAAGCAATTGTATCGCTGTTTAAGAGGGAGCTGTAATTTACTTGGTCGCTAATTGCGCCTTTTGTATGACCGGTTAACAAAGTTACACTATTACTGTAATTACGATGGGTAAGAGGGATGCCGGCATACGCACTAGCGGCAATACTAGATGTAATCCCTGGAACAATCTCGTATAAAATGTTTTCTGCTGCTAAAGCGGCTGCTTCTTCACCAACGCGACCAAAAATAGATGGATCTCCGCCTTTTAAGCGGACGACCGTTTTACCTTCTTTTGCAGACTGAATTAAATGAGCGTTAATCATTTCTTGTCGCATAATATGATTTGTTGGCATTTTTCCGCAATAGACGAGTTCGCATGTTGGCTTTGTATAGCGAAGTAAAGTTTGATTTAATAAGCGGTCATATAAAACAACATCTGCTTGTTTTAGGCAATCTATTGCTTTTTTAGTAATAAGTCCTTCATCACCAGGTCCTGCACCAGCTAAATATACGTATCCGTTCATCTCTACACCTCATCTATTTTTACTTGAAAGGAAGCCAAAAAGGGCTTCCCTGTACAAGTTACATATATATATAAATATCACCATCAATAACTTCTACTTCATATGTTTGGATACAACCATCATCAGGCTTTTGAACTTCACCTGTTATTAATGAAATTTTCCAGTCATGCAATGGACAGAAAACGAATTCTCCAGAAACAATTCCTTCGGCTAAAGGTCCGTTTTTATGAGAGCATCGATTTTCTACAGCGCGAATATCACCATTTGAAAGGCGAAATAAGGCGATGGATATATCCTTAATGCGCACTTCCTTACCGATTTGCACAGGAAGGTCTTCTGCATGCATTATTTTTATTTTTTCTTTTGTTTGCAACATGTAGATCGCTCCTTACTTTACAGTTTCTACTTCATACATGGCTTTTAATGACCTAGTTTCCAGTGCTTGTCCCCAAGCTTCTTCATATGTGTTACGCGCTTTTTGGAAACGTTCATTTAGCATAGTAACCATGCTTTCATCTTGCAGTACTTCTTTTATATGAGCTAATCCCATTCGTTCTACCCAAGGGGCTGTTCGTTCGCCGTAAATACCAGTTTCACGGTAATGTTGTACGTAAGCTGTGGCAATGCGAAGTACATCTTCTTCTGTAGGGACAATCATTACAAAATCAGCTTCACGCACTTCTGTACCACCGTTGCCACCAATATAAAGTTGGAAGCCATTTTCAACACAAACGACGCCAAAGTCTTTTGTTAATGCTTCTGCACAGTTACGTGGACAACCAGTTACACCCATTTTCATTTTGTGAGGTGTATCTACCATTTCTAACGATTGTTCAAGTAACATACCAAGCCCTAATGAATCTTTTGTACCAAAGCGGCAGAAGCGAGAGCCGACGCATGATTTTACATTGCGAAGGGATTTCGAATAGGCATAACCAGAAGTCATATCGAGGTCAGCCCAAACTTTTGGTAAATCTTCTTTCTTAACACCATATAAGCCGATTCGACTTGCACCTGTTATTTTTACAAGCGGCACATCATATCTTTTAGCAACTTCAGCAATTTTCATTAAATCATCTGCCGTAGTAACACCGCCGTACATACGAGGAATAACAGAAAATGTACCATCATGCTGAATATTGCCATTCATTCTTTCATTAACGAAGCGGGATGATTTATCATCTGCATATTCTTCTGGGCGTGTCATACGTAAATAGTAATTTAATGCAGGGCGGCATTTTGAACAGCCATCTTCATGTGCGAAGCCAAGGACGTTTCGTACTTCTTTTGGCGATTTTAAACCTTTCTCATGAATCGCTGTGACAACTTCATCACGTGATAAAGTTGTACATCCACATATACCAACGGATTGAGCAGATGCATCGAAGCTATCCCCGAGAGTATGAGATAAAATTTGTTCAACAACTGGACGACATTTACCACATGAACCGGCAGCTTTTGTACATCCTTTTACTTCTTCAAAAGTTGTTAAATCTTGTTCTAAAATAGCATGAACAATTGTTCCTTTTGTCACGCCGTTACATCCACAAACGGTATCATTAGCACTCATACTGGCAACGTCAAGTCCGCTTTCTTCACCAGCTTTGTGAAGAAGGGAGACGGGTGTGTATTCTTGTATATCTTCTTCCTTTTTTAAGATGCTAAAGAGGCGTGTACCTTCAGCAGTGTCTCCATATAAAACAACACCAACGACTTTATTGTCACGGATTAATACTTTTTTATAGGAACGCGTACACTCATTAAAGATTGAGATTGCTTTTGTTACGTCATCTTCATAAATTTGTCCAGCAGAGAATAAATCGCATCCTGCAACTTTAAGTTGTGTACCGACGATGCTACCTGCATATCCATCTGTTTGTGAATTCGTTATATGCTTTGCCAGTGCGGTCCCTTGTTCATATAATGGGGCAACAAGACCATAGGCAATACCGTCATGTTCTGCACATTCACCAACCGCATAGACTGATTCATCATCTGTTTGCATATAGTTATTTGTAACTATGCCACGGTTTACAATTAAACCAGCATCTTTTGCTAAATGTGTATTTGGACGTATCCCAACAGCCATTACAATTAAATCGCATGTTACAACATCCCCATCTTCAAATTGGATACCTTCAACACGGTCAGTACCAAGAATTTTCACTGTTTTCTTTTCCATAAGAAACTTCATACCTTGTGATTCTAAGTCTTCACGCAGTAATGAAGCGGCTTTGGCATCGAGTTGTTGCTCCATTAAGTAAGGCATTAAATGAACAACGTGAACATCCATTCCTAAGTCAATAAGCCCTCGTGCGGCTTCTAAACCGAGTAATCCCCCGCCAATGACGACAGCCTTTTTATATCGCTTAGCAGCATCCAGCATAAATTGTGTATCTTCAATTGTACGAAAGCCTGTTACACCTGGAAGTTGTGAGCCTTCAACAGGTAAGATGAAAGCGCCGGACCCTGTTGCGATAATGAGCTTGTCATATGTGACAATACGGTTCTTTTCTGTAACGATGACTTGTTCTTCCCGATCAATATTTATTACCTTTTCATTTGTATACAGCGTAATATCATTTTCCTCGTACCAACTGTATTCATTCATAATGATATTTTGGATATTTGTTTTTCCTTGTAAGACGTGAGATAACATAATGCGGTTATAGTTTGGATGAGGTTCATCACCAAAAATAGTAATATCATAAAGCGCTGGATCTAGTTTTAAAATTTCTTCAATGCAGCGTATACCAGCCATACCATTCCCGATCATAACTAAACGCTTTTTCATATTCATTTCCCCTCTTAAATGTGAAATGTTTAACAAACTTGTATACTTGTATTATAGAATCTTTGGAAAGTAGAGGGTGTGATGTTTATCACAGTTTTGGAGGGTTCACAAATTGTTAAAAATCATATAAAATTTCATTCGAATTCTTACAAAAATGTAAGGGGAATGTAATAGGATTCAATGGCGGAATTAAGTCCTTCTCTTTAAAATAAGTGTATAGAAAACTACACATATTGTGTGGAGGAGGAATCTACCTTGGAGTGGGGAAGAGTGAAAAAGCGAGTAATTATTACTGGAATTGCGCTGGTAGCTGTTATTATCTTACTACTACCAACAAAACTGGGACCAGTAATTGATAAATATAATCCATTTTGTAAAACAAAAGAATATTACACGATTGTGAATGATATAGGTCAACATATTGGTGATGAACGATATGAATATGAGTTTGTTGCATATGATGAAAAAGGTAGGGCACAGACGATAAAGAAAACAGTGAAGCACATGTTAAAACGAAATGAGGCATTGAAAATTACCGCAAAAGGACGTTACGGTGAATCATTGGTAGAGATTGAGGCTCAAAATATTCCTGTGCAGGCGAGAAGTAAGCTATTGGTGACAAGATAAAACACTGTAACATACTGAGTATGTTACAGTGTTTTTTATTACATATAAATCATTTAAAGAAGAAATTTTCCGGTGTTAGTATTTAAATATACGTTTACTATATAAAATAAGTTTTAACAAGACAGAGAGTATGGAATTTAGGGAATTTTAACTGTATAACAAGAAAGCGGACATAAGTTTATACTAAGCTAACTGTAGCAGCAGAAATGAAATCCGTAAGAAGAGCCACACTGCTAGCAATTCCGATTGCATCTAATTTGTTAAAAGTAATATTTTTTATGACAACATTGTAAGGTACATGTAAGTTAATTCGATAGTTGTCATTTGTGAATTCTATTACAATACAAGTAGGGAGTTTGAACATACAACTTTCTGTCTGGAATAGTGATGAATGTTTTAAAACCAACTATTGCATAGCCATTATCTCTTTATGAGATGAGGCTATTTTTTTAAACCTTACAATATTGTAAGGTTTTCGTAAGTTAATTCGATAGCTTATTTGTCATATTTTCTGCATAATAAAAAAAGATAAAAAATTAGGGAAGATAATCAGAAGGGAGAAGAATGGGATGCAAAAAAAAGAAGTAGTTAAGTTTCCGATAAAAGATTTCTGTAGCTACTTTACTGTTGCTGTCGTATGTGTTGGACTTTTTGACATAATTACAAATTTAATTGTTAAATAATATAGATGAAAAAACAAGAAGGAGATTCCTTCTTGTTTTTTATTGCCCTTAATCTGAAGCGGCGTATTAAAATAGATGTAAGAGGTGATAGGATGAAGTGGATTGATAGTCATATACATTTGGACCAATATAAGAATAAAGAGCAAATGAAACTAATTGATGATGTAAAAAGAAGTACTGAGATTGATGGACTGATTGCGGTATCAATGAACTATCATTCTTGTCAACAAACATTATCTTTAGCAAGACAACATCCATTTGTACATCCGGCACTTGGTTTTCATCCAGAACAGCCGATTAACCAAAAAGAATGTGAACAAATTTATAAGTTAATTGAGGCAAATGTAGGACGGCTTGTTGCCATAGGTGAGATTGGTCTGCCCTATTATTTAAGGCAAGAAAAGAAAGATATCGTATTAGATCCTTATATAAAAGTATTAGAGAGATTTATAATACTTGCAAAAAGGTTCAATTTACCGATTGTTTTACATGCAGTTTATGAAGACGCTGATATTGTATGTGATTTACTGGAACAGTATGAGATATCACGTGCGCATTTTCATTGGTTTAAGGGGAGTAAAGAAACGATGGAGCGGATGATTCAAAATGGCTACTTTATTTCAATTACGCCAGATGTTATGAAGAAGGAGAAAATTAGAAAAATCGTTTCGTTTTATCCGCTAGAATATATGATGGTGGAAACAGATGGACCCTGGAAATTTCAAGAAAATATTATGACGCATCCGGGTATGATTGAGGGTGTGTTAAAAGAAATTAGCTTGATAAAAAATATTTCTATGGAGAAGGTTGCAGAGCAAATATATCAAAATACGTTTCGGTTTTATGGGGAAAAATGACTTCTGTTTTTGGCTTTTCATGTAGGTAGTCCCCTATTCTTTGTGTAGAATTCAATTTACAATTATATACAAAGGGAAAGAATCCATTTAAAATAGGTATTGGTAAAAATTACATACATAAGAAGTAGGATAGGGATGTTACATTTTTTATAATATTTTACTATTGATTTTCAGAAAATCAGTCTAAAGCACGATGTTAAGATAGCGCTTCGTTTGATATCATTTAAGAGTAACAGGGTGATAGATTGCAGGTAATTGTAAGGAAAGGCTGAAAGGGGACAAATTTCAGCGGAGAAAGAGGTAGAGGTAGTGAAAAAATTCTTTGTAGGATTTTTAGTTGTTCTTGGAATGTATTTGTATTTCCAAGGAGAGTCTGAAGGAATGGAAAGATTGACGAATCAAACAAGTTATGTTGACTCAGAGGAAGCAAAACAGATGAAACAAATTATTACTGAAGAAGCAAAGAAAGTAAATCTTCCAGAATGGATACCTCTTACAATTGCCGAGCATGAAAGTCGTTTGAACCCACGAAGTGTTGGAGACAATGGCACTTCTTTTGGATTGTTTCAGTTACACCGAGGTGGGGGACTTGCTCCTGATCACTTAACGGACGAGCAATTGAAGGACCCGCGGACAAATGCCCAAATTGCGATGCCTCATTTAATGAAAGGGTATAAAAGAGGTGTGCAAAAAGGTTTAACAGATTTAGCGTTACTAAAATATATAGCAAATACGTCTGGATGGCCAGGTAATTTAGGACCTGAGTGGACGGATCAAAATATGAAGTATAACGTTGGGCTAGAGAACGTGTACTATCGAAATAAAGGAACAATGAAAGAGTAGATGCTAAGCACCTACTCTATTTTTTTATAAAAAAAGTTCCATTTCATTTTCTTTATAAGTAAATCCCATCTTTTTATATAGCAACTCACCATCTTTGGAAGAATGAAGCCATATTCGTTTTACGCTGTTTTCTTCACATTCCTCTATGCAGTGTTCGAGTAGTTTTTTTGCTAAACCATTTCCACGGTATTCTGGGAGTGTATACATATTTAAAATGTAAGCTTCTTTTCTAACGATATAATTCATTTGGTTTCATCTCTCATAATGAAACTGTAAAATAATTTGCCAGCTGCTGTTTTACATCTTCCAACTTTGTAGAAACTTGAGGGATTTTATACCCGACATATAATGGTGAAACAACAAAACGAGGAACAACTTTACAAATAATTTTTTCATCAAGGTGATAGAAGAATAAATTATAGCTGCTACAACCTTTATGAAAGCCCGTTAGTATGTAACGCACAGTTTGCTGAATATAATGTGCCATGGTGTCGATGGTTTTTATGTCTTCAATGACAATGTTAAATTCGGTAAAACCGATAATTGGCCGTGTAGAAATATTAAGTTCAATTTGTTCATCCTTTTTTACGGTAACGCCTTGAAAGTTTTCAGGTACTATGTTTTCTAGGTAGTTTACATATTTCATTCCGATAATTTGCATATGTGCATGATGCAAACTTCCGCCTGAAAATGGACCGTGATTTTTATATAAAATAACAGAAGTAAATTCGTTGCTCTTTTCTAAAGCTAACCAATGCTTAATAGAGAAACGAATTAACTTTTTCATGTGTTCAGGTGTATAGGTCGCAATATGATCATCACAATTATCTGTTTCTATAAGAACAGTTTGAAACGTATCTTTCAATGTTGGAAATTTATTTTTCAACCAAATAATAGAGTCTTCCGTTTCTAAAATGTCAGTGAGGTTTTCCGTATCGCAAAAAGGACAAGCTGTATTTTTATTACGGACGCTCTCTGGTTTTTGCTTGCCAATATCATTTAAAAAATAAAGTTGTTGTGTATCCATTCGTATATACCCCTTTAAAAATATATGTGAAATTCCCGTCTACTATATTCGTGAAAGGGAAAGGGAAATCCTGTATAGTGGAAAAGGAGGAAATGGTAAAAGAAGGAGATAGAAGATGGGAGAACAGAAAAATGTATCATTTCGTGATATATGGCGGACTGCTAATCCGTCAAAAAAATTATTTGCAATAGGGTTGTTTTTTTCAATACTATCAACAATTGCTGGACTAGGTATCCCGCTCTTAATTAAAGAATTAATGGAAGGATTTTCAAACGGTTTCTCCTTTTCGACGTTAGGATTGATTGCTGGATTATTACTAGTTGAGTTTCTAGGCGAAGCTAGTTCTATGTATATGCTGTCTCGAGTTGGAGAAGGAATTGTACGGACGATAAGAGGGAAAGTATGGGGGAAATTATTAAGCCTTCCGGTAGGATATTACGATAAAAATCAATCTGGTGAGATGGTAAGCCGCGTAACGAATGATACAACAGTATTAATGACGTTAATTTCTGATGAAATTGTCCAACTTATTACCAATGTATTATCAATCGTTGTATCCATTATTATCTTATTTATGTTAGACGTTCCGATGACACTTGTTTTATTGTCAGCTGTGCCTATTACTTTACTGGTTGTTTTACCGCTTGGAAAAAAGCTTGCTGACTTATCTGATCGAGAACAGAAGCAAATGTCGGAGCTAACGGCATTTTTATCACAGACATTAGGTGAAATCAAACTAATTAAATCGTATAATGCGGAAGGGATTGAATATAAAAGGGGCCAACATAAATTTCAAAATTTATTTCAATATGGGATGAAGCAGGCCAAAATCAAATCCGTTTTAGGCCCAATTTTAGGAATGTGTACATTAGTAGTGTTAATGAGTGTTGTAGGGTTTGGCGTTTGGCGAGTTGATCGAGGATATATTTCATCTGGTGAATTAATAGCGTTCATTTTATATCTGTTTCAAATTTTAATGCCATTTGTACAAATGAACCAGTTTGTAACGAGTTTTCAAGAGGCAAAAGGCTCTACACGGCGCCTATTTCAAATATTACATGAAAAAGAAGAAGAACATGTTTCTCTTTCGCAAAAAGTTGATGTACCAGAAAAATTAACATTTCAAAATGTAAGTTTTCATTACAATGAGCAAAGTCCAATTTTAAAAAATATTTCATTTACAGTGAAAAAAGGTACGACAACAGCACTTGTAGGACCAAGTGGTGCAGGGAAGAGTACAATCTTTTCGTTGATGGAACGATTTTATGAACCAACAGATGGGGATATTTTATTAAATGGAAATTCTTATCGTGGCATGAATATAGAAGCATGGCGAAAGCATTTTAGTTATGTTGCCCAAGCGGCCCCTGTATTATCTGGGACAATCGCAGAAAATATTACATATGGTATGAAACGTACTGTTTCACAAGAAAAGATCATTCAGGCAGCAAAGCTTGCGAATGCACATGAATTTATCATTGAATTTCCTGATGGATATGAAACAGAGGTTGGAGAGCGTGGAAATCAATTATCTGGTGGTCAAAAACAGCGAATTGCTATTGCGCGTGCCCTTTTACGTGATACAGAATTTCTATTATTAGATGAAGCAACGGCAAGTCTAGATTCGGAATCCGAAGTGAAAATACAAAGGGCGATTGAAAATGTATTTGCGAGTAGAACGACATGTGTTATTGCTCATCGTTTATCAACAGTCATACAAGCCGATAACATTCTTGTGTTGGAGAATGGAAGTATCACTGGAACTGGTACACATGAAGAATTAATGAAACATCATGCGTATTATAAAAAGATTGTAGAACAACAATTTTTAATAGAAAAAACAAAAGACAAGATATCCTAATTGTACTTGGGTATCTTGTCTTTTATTTTTTTTGTAATAATGTGTATGGATAATATAGAGTATTTTCATTTTGTTTCTTTTTTCTATTTTTCAGTGCATGTAAGGCAAAGAATGTACCTACAATTGCAAAGATGGCTTTCTTCATATTCATTTTCCCCTTTTTATTGTTCATTTAATTCTTGGCTAACTGCTTTTGCATCAATTAAAGCGTGGAGAATCATTTTTACCATGTTCATCATTTTTATTCCTCCTTTTATAGTCGGCTTAGTTCTTTTACAACTGCTTGTCCGTTTACTAACACCTCGAAGACTGCTTTTACGATTTCTTTCATCAGGACTGTTTCCTCTTTTTGTTTACCTCTTGCTTACATCTTTATTGTATAAGGAGGCACGATTTCGTACTATTGCTTTCCATTACGTGAACATAACAGTTGTGTAAGATTGGATGTAATTTGTTGAAATGTTTAGTCTATATTCATTATTTTCAGAAAAATGACTATTCAAACATCAAATGGGGAAGTATAATAAAGGAGTAAGTATTAAATTCCGTACGAAAGGAGTGAATGAGATGAAACGTTCTTTAGCTGCACGCGCAAAATTTTTAGATTTTATCTATTTTTGTCGTGCGATTTTTCATGATGTGATTGCTAACGGGATACGTATGCCCTTTTTTAGCAATTGCATAGCAGTTATTGAACGATAGAAATCTCTTCACCCATTTTATAAAACGTGTGAAAAGGGAGCTATTTGGCTTCCTTTTTCTATGCCAAAAACCATGGGGAAAGTTTCTTTCCTCATGGTTTTTTTACGTTGAAAGGAGTACGGAAAATGACAATTTGTAGTGTGAACAATGTAACGAAATCTTTTGGTGGGAACATCATATTTGAAAATATATCGCTTGAAATACAAAATGGTGAACGCATTGGATTAGTTGGCAGAAACGGTAGCGGAAAAACCACAATTTTTCAGCTATTAACAGGAATAGAGAATGTAGATGCTGGAGCAATTCATATGAAAAAAGGGACACGTGTTGGTCATGTAGCACAAATTCCGAAGTTTGCTGGTGAAACGAATGTATATGATGTATTGAGCGCTGCCTTTGTAAAAGAGAAAGAATTAGAAAGAAACATGCGAAATTTAGAGAAAAGTATGGTGGAGGAACACGATCCAACTAGTTTAGAGAGGTTAATGGAGAAGTATGGCGCAGTGCAAGAACAATTTTCGTTTTTAGGTGGTTATGAAATAGAAGCGAACATCATGAAAGTAGCAAATGGTTTACAAATAACGGAGCTATTTTCTCGAATTTTTGCTGAACTGAGTGGCGGGGAGCAGACGAAAGTAAGTCTTGCTTATATGCTGCTCAAGAAACCAGATTTACTACTGTTAGATGAACCGACGAACCATTTAGATTTATTTGCAGTAGAATGGCTCGAACAATTTTTGAAAGAGTATACAGGAACAGTTGTTGTGATCTCACATGATCGTTATTTTCTTGATGAAGTCGTTACGAAAATTTTTGACTTGGAAGACGGAGAAATTCATGTATATCATACGAACTACTCACAGTTTGTGAAGGAGAAGGAAGAAAGATTACTCCAAGAGTTCCAATCTTATCAAGAACAGCAAAAGAAAATAAAGAAAATGAAAGAAGCAATTAAACGTTTAAGGGAATGGGCGAATCAAGCGAATCCTCCGAATGAAGGACTGCATAAACGTGCTAGAAATATGGAACGCGCGTTAGAACGGATGGAAAAGTTAAAGAAGCCAATTTTAGAAAGAAAACAAATGGGGCTTCAGTTTGAAGGACAAGAGAGAAGCGGAAAAGATGTTATTGTAATGAAGGAAGTTGGCAAAAATTTTGCTGGGCGTATTTTATTTGAGGGAGCAAATTTACATGTGCGTTTTCAAGAGCGTGCAGCTATTGTTGGACGTAACGGTACAGGAAAAACAACATTATTAAAATTGCTATTAGAAGAAATGAAACCAGATGCTGGGGAGATCAGAATCGGTAGTAGTGTGAAAATCGGTTATTTATCGCAGCATGCATATGAGAATGTAAAATATGATGTATTAGAAGCATTCCGGGAGCATGTAGCTGTAACAGAAGGAGAAGCTCGGCACATATTAGCTCGTTTTTTATTTTATGGTCCAGCCGTTTTTAAAAAGGTCAATCAGCTTAGCGGTGGTGAACGAATGAGATTACGTTTGGCACAGCTTATGTATCAAGATATAAACCTCCTTGTGCTAGATGAGCCCACAAACCATCTTGATATCGAATCAAGGGAAGTGCTGGAAGAAGCTCTCGAACAATATAATGGAACCATTCTTGCTGTTTCACACGACCGTTACTTTTTAAATAAATTGTTTGAGAAAACATATTGGATCGATGAACATACATTGTTTGAATTTGCGGGGAACTATGCATGGGCACGTCAGAAATGGGAAGAGAGAATAGAGAAAGAAGAAGTGAAACAACAAGAGGTTCCAAAAATTAAAGTAATGAATGTAAAAAAGAAGGAATCTATTGGTATAGAAGAAATTGAAGGTAAGCTTATGTATATAGAAGAAGATATATATGCGCTGGAGTGCACAATGGAAGAAACAAGCAATGTTGAAAAGTTAGAACGGTTATATAAAGAAAAAACAGAAAAAGAACGATTACGGGCGGAATTATATAATCGATTAGATAGTATGATGGAATAGATGAAAGAAAAACAAGTCATCCTCTTAGGAGATGTGGAGGTGACTTGTTTTTCTATTAATACCCGTTAACTCGAGATGGAAATGGTATAATTTTCTTTATGTTATATTGTGAAAACGATTTTTTACATGTTGGTATGATTTAAAACAATAGTTCAAAAACGCGAGGAGAATTTTATGTTAAGGTATGCACGTCTCATTACGATTGTTATGATTTGCATGGTATATATAAATCATGTTTCACGTGAAACAGTAGGGTTACAAATATTTGTTGGTATTGCATGTTTAATGTACGTTATAAATCATGTTTTACTTATACAACCACATCAAGGGAGAAGGCTTGAATTTTATGTATTCCTCTCAAATGGAGTAGTTACAGCACTACTAGGTTTTTTATTTCCCGAGACATGTTTGTATTTAATTATATTTGGGATTGATGCGGTAGGAGTATTTATTCATACGTGGCGAAAAGCAGTTGTATATTTTTTTGTGAGTTTTTTCTTTGTATGTTGGTCTGCTATTTTACTATATACGTATCAATATACTGGAAAGATAGAAGTTGATAGTAATGCTATTAATTTTATGTTCGTTGTCTTCAGTGCTTTATCCGGGAACTTAATTAAAAAACTGACAGTAGCCCGCCAAACTGTCGACGATCAATATGAAAAATTGACGTTATCACATATAGCTCTAAAAGAAGCGCATGAACAATTACAGCTTTATGCGAAAGAAGTAGAAGAACTAACTACAGTTCGGGAGAGGAACGGTATTGCCCGAGAAATTCATGACACAGTTGGTCATAATATGACGGCTTTACTTGTTCAATTGCAGCTTGCAGAGGCTTTATGGAAGCAAAAGTCAGATGCTACAGAAGAAGTTTTACATACATGCCATGAATTAGCTAGAAAATCCCTTCAAGAGGTAAGAGCTTCAGTTCGTGCGTTGAAGGAAGAAAGAGATCTAGGGAACATAATAGAAAATATGAAAGGAATGTTAAATGAATTTTCAAAGGTAACCAAAGTACAAGTAACCTTTCATTTACAGGGAGATCCAATTATAATCCCATTGTCATTACAACCTACTTTGTTGCGTATTATGCAAGAGTCATTAACAAATGTAAAACGCCATGGAAAAGCGAGTTTATGTGAAGTTAGCTTATTGTGTTTGGATGGGAAGGTCATGCTATCGATTACGGATAATGGTATTGGTGTAAATGAAGTGAGTCCTGGTTTTGGTTTAATAAATATGAAAGAACGTGTAGAAGAACATGGTGGGATCATTCGATTTGAAAGTGAAAAAGAGAAGGGTTTTCGATTACAGATTGAGTTTCCACTTAAGGAAAAGACGTGGGTAATAGGAGGAACGAAATGATTCGTATTATGATCGTTGATGATCAGTCACTTATTCGTGATGGTTTAGCAATGCTATTAAATTTACGTTCAGAACTTGAAGTGGTGGGAACAGCAAATGATGGGGATGAAGTAGTTCGAATAGCAGAACAATTACAACCTGAAATTATTTTGATGGATATTCGAATGCCTCGTATAAATGGCGTTGAAGGGACTCGCTTAATAAGGGAAAGGTTCCCTGATATGAAGGTTCTTATGCTGACGACATTTAATGATAGTGAACTCATTTTTGAAGCATTAGAGCAAGGAGCGAGCGGTTACTTATTAAAAGATATGGAGACAGATGCAATTGTTCAGGCAATATTAACGGTCCATGCAGGGGGAGCGGTATTGCCACAAGATATAACAGCGCAAATTGTGAAGGAACTAAAAAGAACAAAAGTAGTGGAAATATCAGAGCAAAATCAGCCAAAGCAAGTGGAACAATTAACAGAGCGTGAAATAGATGTATTAAGAAAAATAGGCCTTGGATTAAATAATAAAGAAATTGCTGAGAAATTGTTTATTACAGAGGGAACCGTAAAAAATCATGTTTCTAACTTAATCAGTAAGCTGGAGCTGAGGGATCGGACACAAGCAGCTATATATGCAGTAAGATACGGTATTACAACATACACATGACTTTTGGCATAGAGAAAAATAAAAAAGCAGCAAATTATGCTGCTTTTTTATTTTGCATTTCTATCTTAAGGGTGATGGAAGAAAGAGGATGTTTTTTTACAATGAAATTGTAGATTAATGCAAAGGGGCTGAATCGGCATGTTAGTCGTAGATCATATTACAAAGTCGTTTGGAAAGAAGGAAGTTGTAAAGAATGTATCTTTTGAAGTTAAGAAAGGAGAAACATTTGGTTTGCTTGGTCCAAACGGTGCAGGAAAGTCGACGACGATATCAATGATTTGTGGGCTTATTCCATATGATGGCGGTGATATAAAAGTTGGGGGGAAATCTGTAAAAGAATATCCATTAGATGCGAAAAGGAAGATCGGTATTGTCCCGCAAGATATTGCTTTATATCCTACGCTATCTGCGAAAGAAAATTTAATCTTTTGGGGGAAAATGTATGGTTTAAGTGGAGCTATTGCAAAGAAACGAGCAGACGAGGTATTAGCATATGTTGGTTTACAGGATCGCGCAAAGGACAAAATTGAAACATTTTCAGGTGGAATGAAACGCCGAATTAACATTGGTGCGGCACTTATGCATGAACCAGAGTTATTAATTATGGATGAGCCGACAGTCGGGATTGATCCACAATCACGGAATCATATTTTAGAGACGGTAAAAGGATTAAATGAGAAAGGTATGACGGTCATTTATACGAGCCATTACATGGAAGAAGTGGAGTATTTATGTGAACGAATTGCAATTGTTGATTATGGAAAGGTAATTGCACTAGGAACGAAAACGGAGTTATGTAATCGTCTTGCTGATGGCTTTATGGTGAAGTTACAACTGAATCGTTATAGCCAGGAGTACTGCAGAAAGTAAAAGAAATTCCCACTGTAGAACGGATTATCATTGATGAGGATACGAATACACTCGATATTGGACTGAAGACTGGAGAAGCTGTCGGTACGGTTGTTTCGATCGTAGTAGAAAATCATGTGCAAATTTTAAAGCTTGAAGTACAAGAGCCAAATTTAGAAGCTCTCTTTTTACAGCTAACAGGGCGTTCACTTCGTGATTAAGGAGGTTAGGAACTCATGAAAAGTTTTATTATTGCATGGAAAGATTTAAAAATTCGTTTAATAGATCGGCGTGGATTTATGATGATGTTACTTATGCCACTTCTATTAACGGCTATTTTAGGATCAGCACTAAGTAACATATTAGATAGTGGTGGATTACCTAAAACGGTGATTGGTTATTATCAAGAAGGAACAGATGAGTTTGCAAATATATTTCAAAAAGATGTATTGCATTCAAAAGAGATTAAGGATGATGTGAAGGTAGAGGTCGTAGCTTCACAAAAAGAGCTGGAGGATCTGCTAAGAAAACAGAAAATTGATGTTGGAATGATTATCCCAAACGAGTGGAGTGAACATATAAAGGATGGAAAATTAAAAGAACCCAAATTGATTACTGATCCATCAAAAGATATACAAGCAAAAATAGCTGAATCGCTTATTCGTTCCTTCTCAGAGCGTGTGCAAACAGTTGCCGTTTCTAATAAGACTGTCGCAACAGATTTAGCAAAGGCACAGCCAGGAAATATAGAACAGGTTGCAAAAGAGGTAAGTGCTAATTTACAAGCAGTGGCGGCTTCGAATACGGATGGAATTGAAAAAGGAACAATCGGCAAAAAAACAGTGGCTGCGATGCAATATTATGCTGCAGCAATGTTAGTGATGTTTTTACTATATAACATAACAGTAGGAGCAAAATCTATTATAACAGAGCAACGAACTGAAACATTAGCAAGATTATCAAGTACACCGGCAAGCTCTTTTGCCATATTATTAGGTAAATTTTTAGGTACATTACTATTTGCTTGTATTCAATTTGGAGTATTTGTAGTTGCTACTTATTACGCATTTCATGTGAATTGGGGTGAAGATGTTTCACAAATTGTAGTAGTAGGAATTGCTTATGCAATTTGTGTTTCTGGCTTATCTATGCTCATCGCAGCATTTATTCGTGAAGAAAAAACAGCGGATTTAATGGGTGGCATTGGAATTCAGTTGTTAGCTATATTAGGCGGATCTATGTTACCAATCTATGCATTTCCGGATACTCTTCAAACAATTGCTAACATCGCTCCGAATAAATGGGCACTTACAAGTTTTTTAAACATTATGTCGGGTACATCATGGTATGCGTTACTTCCAGTTATATTAAGTTTATCTAGTGCGGGTATTGCTTCCGTTATCATCGGAACCTTCCGTTTGCGTACGAGATAGGAGGAGAAATCATGAAGAAAGTTTGGGCGCTTTGCTGGTTAGAGTTAAAACAAATCTTAATTAAGCCACAAAGCTATACACTCATGTTCGGAATGCCGATTATTTTCACACTCATTTTTGGCGGACTTTTAGGTGGAAGTGGAAACGAGAAAGTAAATATTAGTTTAGTAGACCAAGATGGATCTACATTATCCAACTCCTATTATGAGGAAATAAAGAAAAGTGATTTAATTTCTATAGAAAAGGTAACGTATGAGGAAGCGAAACAAAAAATCGAAAATAAGAAATCCTCAGGTATTGTGACAATTCCAAAAGAATTTCAAAAGAGTATGACGGACGGGAAGATAGAGAAGGTTAAATTCCAATCAAGTGCTGATTTCACGGGAGGAGCCTCTGTAGAACAAGTATTACAAAGTACAATGAAAAAGATGGAAATAGAAGTAGCGGCAGCAAGGGATTCAGAGAAAAAAGGAGGAATGTCTTGGGAAAAGATGTATGAAACGATTCATACAAAGGTAGAACCAGTTTCACTTCAAAAGGAATCCATTGTACCTGGGGAGAAAAAGCTGAATAACGTAACAGGGCGAGCAGCAGGGTTTTCTATTCTTTTTGTAATGATTGTGATGCTAAGTGCGACAGGAACAATTTTAAAATCAAGACAACTTGGCGTTTGGTATCGTTTATTAGGAACGCCTGTTTCAAAGGCTCAAATACTTGGGGGATATATACTTTCCTTCTTTTTAATTGGATGGATTCAATTTGGAACTTTAATGGTATTAACGAATGTTTTGTTCGATGTACAGTGGGGAAATCTACTAGGGATAATCATACTTGTCTCAGTGTTATTGTTAGCGGTCATTGGTTTAGCACTATTATTAGCAAGTATTGTGAAAACAACGGAGCAGCAGTCAGCTTTAGGTAATATCGTTGTTATTTCAACTTGCATGATTAGTGGGCTGTATTGGCCAATTGAAATAGAACCAGAATGGATGCAAACCGCAGCGAACTTTGTTCCTCAAACTTGGGCAATGCGCGGGTTTACCGAATTGATTGCAAGAGGAGGGACATTGGCAGATATAGCAGGATATATTGGTATACTTATGTTATTTGCTGGTGTATTCTTTATAATCGGTTTAACAAGAATACGTTATGATTGAAAAAAGAAAGCAGAGTCTACAGCTTCGCCCGCTGAACTCTGCTTTCTTTTTGTGTATCGTCTTCCCCTATAGAAATAGCAATCGCAATTCCGAGCATAAAGAGAAATGCTAAAAAGAGGACGAACCTTGGGAAGAACGGAAATAGTAGTAATGCCCCGACGATCATGAGTGTTAATGCAACATAGTGCAGAACATATTGGAATAGTTTGTCCATATTTTCGCCCCCCTTTTTGGTAGTTTGTTAGCATTCTATGCTCGTCCACTGAATAATAGAATTATTTTTTTAATCGTTTCTTCATAGTAAAAATAATAGTAAGGTTGTGTCTGCACATAATGCGAGAATACAAGGATTACAGGAAGATGATTATAATGGAATATTGTTAAGTCTACCTAAATTAAAGATCCAGCAATAGCTTTTATAAAAATCTTGAAATGTTTAAATAGAAAGAATTGACAAAATATAACGAACAATATAAGCTAATAACCATAAAGTCTAGCGGAAAGGTCGGAATAAGATTATCACCCCTCTAAACATCTATTTTTTTGTATTTAAAACCGACTTTTCCGATGGGGTTATAAAATGTTGCTGTGGGAGGCATATATAAGGCAAGCAGTTCATAAGGTGTAATTATTAAAAAAAGTTAGGGTGGGGACAATGAAGAAAAAGACAAAAAAATGGGCTGGTGTGTTTTCTGTTTTACTGAGTAGTTCGCTTGTGTTATCGGCTTGTGGGGGACAAGAGGATAAGGCTTCGACAGAGCCGGCGAAACAGCAGGATGTGAAAGATTTAAAAATAGAGAAGGTTGCAGCGACAGATAAATCAAAAAATCCTGAGAAAGCGAAGCAGAGAAAAGATACACTTATTTTAGGGATTTCAAAACCTGGTGGTGTGTTCTTACCTTATTTCCAAGAGAATGGTTGGGACGGTAACGTAACATCAGTTATATTTGCGTCTCTTGTATCAACAGATAAGCAAGGGAAACCAGTTCCAGAGCTTGCAGAGAAATGGGATGTATCTTCTGATCAATTGAAGTATACGTTTCACTTACGAAAAGATTTAAAATTTAGTGATGGTTCACCGTTAACAGCAGATGATGTAGCATTTACATTAACATTGCTACATGATAAGGCTTATGAGGGTGGTACAGATATTTTACAATATGCAATTAAAGGTGGAAAAGATTATAAAGAAGGAAAAGCTACATCGATTGAAGGGATTAAAGTTGTTAATCCGCAAACAATTGAAATTACGACGGAAAAAGTAAACTCACAAGCGTTAGTAAACTTGGGAGGACCTGTCTTATCTAAGGCTTATTATGGAAAAGATTATAAGCAAAATACTAGCTTAAACTATTTAAAAGATTTATATGGTAAACCAATGGCAGCAGGGCCTTATAAATTTGAAAAGTATGTCCCAGGTCAAGAGGTAAGATTTGTAGCAAATGAACATTATTATGCTGGTAAGCCAAAAGTTAAAAACTTTATTTATAAAATTACAACACCTGACACGAATTTCCAGTTATTCCAAACAGGAGAAACGGACTATGATGGGTTTGCTGCGAATAATGACAATATTGAACAATTAAAGAGCTTAGGCTTTGCTAATTTCAATATTGAAACAGTGAGCTCATACTCATTCGTTTACTTTAATAATAAGAAGCCATACTTAAAAGATAAAAAAGTACGGCAAGCGCTTATTTACGGATTAGATCGTAAAAAATATGTAGATACATACTTCCAAGGGAATGCTTCTGTTGCGAATATACCGATTTCACCAACATCATGGGCATATGATGATAAGGGTATAAATCAATACGAATACAATGTAGAGAAAGCAAAAAAATTGTTAGATGAAGCTGGTTGGAAAGTTGGATCTGATGGTATTCGTGAAAAAGATGGGCAGAAATTAAAGTTGAGTTATTATGCGGCAAGTGGAAGAAAGCAAGAAGAGGTGTTTATACCAATTGCGAAAGAGAATTATAAGGCGTTAGGTGTGGAATTTAATCCAGAAATCATGGACTTTAATACACTTGTTTCGAAAGTTGGAAAGTTTGATTATGATTTAGCAGCTGTTGCAACATCGATCATTTCTGATCCGAGTGAACCTGTAGGTGAGTTTGAATCTACGCATCCAGATAATTCAGCGGGTTATAGTAACCAAAAAGTGGATGAATTAATTAAAAAAGGTATTGAAACAGTTGATATTGAAAAAAGAAAACCTATTTATAAAGAATTATATAAAGAATTAAGCGATGATCCCCCTGTCATTTTATTAAATTACCGTAAAAGTATTTCAGCACACAATGCACGTGTAAAAGGAATTAATCCAGAAAAATACGATAGCATTAGTTCAAACTTACCTGTTTTATCTATTGAACAATAGAGATAAGTAATTAATGAATAGAAGACGTTTTTTCATACAGTTGTTAGTTCTTGCTGTTTTGAAAAAATGTTCTTCTATTTTTAAGTAACTATGATTGGGGAGACAAAAGGTGAAAACATATCTCATTCGTAGGTTTCTACAAATGATTCCTACTTTGTTTGGTACATCTATTATTATTTTTTTCTTATTTGCTCTTCTGCCGGGAGATTATGTTGATTCGAATCCAAAGTTAACGCCAGAACGTGCACAGGAATTAAGAGAATTGTATGGATTAAATAAACCTATTATAGAAAGATACTTTCATTGGCTAGGTAATGCGCTACATGGTGATTTTGGTTTCTCGCTGCAATACCAAGAGCCTGTTACATCATTACTTAATAAATTTATTTGGAATACCTTTATTGTTGCTGTTGCAGCTTTATTTTTTACTTGGATCATTGCACTTATTGTGGGTGTTATTTCAGCAACAAAGCAACATTCATGGTTTGACGCACTTGTAACAATCGGTGTTTTTGCAGCGATGTCATTCCCATCATTCTTTATCGGTCTATTTTTAATTAAAGCATTTGCTGTTGATCTTCATTTATTACCGATTGGTGGGATGATTGATATAGGAAGTAATTCGACGGGTTTTACGTACATATTGGAAGTACTAAGGCACATGATTTTACCGGTATTTATTTTAACACTCCTTGGTGTCGGCTCATTGACTCGTTATTTTAGAACGAGCATGCTTGAGGTCGTAAGACAGGATTATATCCGTACTGCACGTGCAAAAGGATTGAAAGAAAAAGCCGTTATTTATAAACATGCACTAAAAAATGCGATTTTACCAGCAATCACATTACTTGCATTTGAATTGCCGGGATTGTTCTCTGGTGCAATTATTATTGAACAAATTTTTAACTGGCCAGGAATTGGGACCATTCAATTAGAAGCGTTAAGTTTTCGGGATTATACGGTATTAATGGCATTTACAATGTTTCTCTCTTGCCTAACAATTATCGCAAACTTTTTAGCAGACATCGTTTATGCGATTGTCGATCCGCGTATTCGATTAAAGTAAGGAGGGAGAAAGATGGAGACTATTGTAACGGTAAAGAAGAAAGAAAAGAGAAAAGGAAATTTGACTTCGCCATGGCGACAAGCATTTACTAGAATTAAGAAAAATAAATTAGCACTATTTGGATTTTATACTTTGATTTTTATGTTTGTATTTTGTTTTATTGGACCATTTTTTTCACCATATGTTTCTGGAACAATTCAAGTAACACAAATTAATAAACCACCAAACTTTTCACATTGGCTTGGCACAGATCAATTGGGAAGAGATATTTTAACGAGATTAATGCAAGCTGGCCGAATTTCATTAACAATTGGTTTAGCTTCGATGCTACTATCCGTCATACTCGGTGCATTATTAGGAGCTATCTCTGGTTTTTATCGTGGTATTGTAGATCATATTATTATGCGTATTGCAGACGTGTTAATGTCTATTCCGGGATTACCATTACTTATCATTATGGGTGCTATCTTATCAGAATGGAAACTTCCATCTGAATATCGACTTTATGTTGTTATGATCATGTTAAGTTTGATTGGATGGCCGGGACTTGCACGTCTGGTACGAGGACAAATTTTAACACTTCGAGAACAATCATTTATGCAAGCTGCTGATGTATTAGGATTAAAGGATTACCGGAAGGTTGTACATCATTTAATTCCGAATGTATTCCCTTTATTAATTGTTGTGGCAACGTTAGGTGTAGCGGGAGCTATTTTAAGTGAATCAGCATTAAGTTATTTAGGTCTTGGGGTTGTTCCACCTACGCCATCATGGGGAAATATGATTAGTGCAGCAAACTCATTAATTGATTTCCAAAAACGTCCATGGTTATGGATACCGCCTGGTTTTGCGATTTTTATAACAGTTGTATCAATTAATTTACTTGGTGATGCACTTCGTGATGCATTAGATCCAAAAATGAAGCGGTAGGTGAGGAATCATGAGTAAAGCAGTAATAGAACTAAAAGATTTACAAACACACTTTCATACGGAAGAAGGTACAGTAAAAGCTGTGAATCATGTTAGCTTTTCTGTACGAGAAGGTGAAACAGTTTGTGTAGTGGGAGAATCAGGTTGTGGGAAAAGTGTAACGGCTTTATCTATTATGGGACTTATTGCGGAATCTGGCGGCATTGTTGGTGGTGATATTCTTTATGAAGGCCAAAGTCTTTTGGGGATGAAAGAGAAAGAACTCCGAAGTTTAAGAGGAAATGATATCGCGATGATTTTTCAAGAACCAATGACATCTCTTAACCCAGTTTTTACTGTTGGAGAACAAATTGTTGAGACGTTAAGAGAGCATGAGCTCCTTAGTAAAAATGAAGCATATAAAAAAGCTATTGAATTAATTCGTAAGGTTGGTATTGCACGTTCTGATGAAATTGTTCATTCGTATCCCCATGAGCTAAGCGGTGGGATGTTGCAACGGATCATGATTGCGATTGCACTGAGTTGTAACCCTAAATTACTAATTGCTGATGAGCCCACAACAGCACTAGATGTTACAATTCAGGCACAAATACTAGATTTATTAAGACAGGTAAAAGAAGAATTTAAAACATCTATTTTATTAATTACACATGATTTAGGTGTTGTAGCAGAAATGGCAGATTATGTTGTTGTAATGTATGGTGGCAAAGTCATTGAAGAAGCACCTGTACTGGAGCTATTTCAAAATCCTAAACACCCATATACAAAAGGATTATTAAAATCAAAGCCGGTAATGGGGAAACGAACAGATAAACTTTATTCGATTCCGGGGCAAGTTCCAAACTTAGTTGGTTTAGATGAATTTTGCTACTTTAGCGGTCGCTGTGAACGTTGCATGGATATATGTAAGAATGAGGCGCCAGGCCTTGGAGTGCATGAAGATCATCATAAAGTAGCTTGCTGGTTATATGAGGAGCGTGCAGAGCAATGAGTGAACCTTTATTAGAAGTGAAGAATTTAAAAACGCATTTTCCGATTAAGGGCGGCGTATTTGGTAGAACGATTGGGCATGTAAAAGCAGTAGACGGAGTAAGCTTTACGATTAATAAAGGTGAAGTGTTTGGTCTAGTAGGTGAATCTGGAAGTGGAAAAACGACAATTGGTAAAACTATTCTTCGTCTCGTTCAAAAAACAGAAGGTGAAGTGAAATTTAAAGGGCAAGATGTTCATACGTTATCGAAAGAGGAATTACGAAAGTATCGTCCTAATATGCAACTTGTATTCCAAGACCCGTTTAGTTCATTGAATCCACGGATGAGAATTGGAGAAGCACTTGGTGAACCAATGCTAGCACATGGCTTAGCTACGAAAGAGAATGTTCGTGAAAAAGTGTTAGAAGTATTAGAACTATGTGGTTTAGCACCATATCATATTGATCGTTATCCGCATGAGTTTTCGGGAGGACAACGCCAGCGTATTGTTATTGCAAGGGCGATGGTATTAAATCCAGAATTTATTGTTGCTGATGAACCTGTTGCAGCATTAGATGTATCTATTCAAGCGCAAATTATAAACTTGTTCAGTGAATTACAAGAGAAAAAAGGTTTATCCTATTTATTTATTTCACATGATTTAAGTGTTGTCGAACATTTATGTACAAAAATTGGAATTATGTATTTAGGGACAATCGTGGAAACAGCTCCCCGTGACAAGTTGTTTGCAAATCCGCTTCATCCATATACGAAAGCGCTGTTATCAGCTGTACCAATTCCTGATCCCACTGTTAAGCGAGAACGAATTATTTTGCAAGGTGATATTCCAAGTCCAGCGAATCCACCTTCAGGCTGCCGCTTTCATACACGTTGCCCGTTTGCAACGGATATTTGTAAGCAAGCTGTACCAGAATTTCGTGATGTTGGGGAAGGGCATCTCGTTGCTTGTCATCATGTGTAAAAGAAAAAGGGCTCTTTCAAATATGAAAGAGTCCTTTTTTATTTGCTTGAGGATGGTTGTTTTAGTACATACTGTTCAATTGCATGAGCAACACCATGCTCGTCATTTGTTAATGTAACAACATCACATAATTTCTTTACATCTTCTTCAGCATTCCCCATAGCAACAGATAGGCCAGCTACCTCTAACATTGGTACATCGTTAAAGTTGTCTCCAATGGCAATCGTATCTTGAATTGGAATATTGAAATAAGACGCCATTTCTTGTAATCCATTTCCTTTATGACCATACTTGTCCATAATTTCTAAATTTGTCGGAGCTGATGCTGTAACCATAATTTCTTTATCTTCTTGTAAAGACTGTAGTAGTTGTGAGCGATGCTCTGCGTCAAACGTCAAAATAAAGAATTTCGAGATTTCTAACTCTGGATTATTTACGACATCTTCGATTTTTTGGAAATCAGTAATTAAGTTCGATTTTTTTTGCTTCTCTGTAATTCGTTCCAGTTCTTCAATTGTGACATCAAGTGCATGCTTATTTTCTTCGAATGCATGCATTACTTTTTCATTCCAATTATAAGGAGAATAAACTCCTTTATTTGTGTACAACTTATATGGAAATCCTTCAGATTCTAGTAATTTAGCAAGCTTGTATACTTTAGCATTTTGTAAACAACGTGCGTTAATTACTTTTCCATCAACGTAAACAATTGCCCCATTGCTTGCTCCAACTGGAAGTGATAATTGATACTCTTCCAATAGTTTTAAAGCATCTTCTTTTGCACGACCAGAGCAAATCATTACAACATGACCGGCTGCTTTAGCATCACGAATAGCTTGTAAATTTTCCTTGGAGATTTCAAGATTAGATGATAGTAGTGTACCATCCATATCTAGTGCGATTAATTTCAAACTGACCACCTCTTTGTTTTTTATTATACATAGTTATCTTGAGGAAACATATAAACTTATCTTGGGCTTTATGGAAATGTTAATGAGACAAACTTTAAAATGATTCCGAAAGAGTATGATGAGGGAGCAAAATTGAAAAGGTGCTCGTTCTACTACGTTTTATTTCGATTTGTAACCCCAATGTTACATTAATGTTACAAGTGTGTATGTGTTGGAAACCGCTGTATAAAGGGGTTTATAAAAAATTATTAATAATATCGTAAAAAAAATGTAATAAATTTTATGTATTTATATTGCAGTATGAAAAAACTTATGTTACATTAATGTTACAAACGTTACACAAGTTAATTTAATGTAACGTTAAGATAAAAACTATGAATTAATCATTTCTTGGAAATTACATATAAATATCTATTGATAAGGAGAGAGTAAATATGAAAATCGAACAAGTATTACAAGTAACAAAAATGGACTTCTTAGGATCAGCAGGTGGAGCAGCAGTATTAACAGCATTGATCGTACTTCTTTCTAACGTTTTAGTATAATAGAAATTTTGTATAAGCAGTAGAACGGATCGTATCACATAAAAAGAAAGTTATAAGTTGAAGGGAGAATGGGAAACATGGAAAACAAACAAGTATTACAAGTAACAAAAATGGATTTCTTAGGATCAGCAGGTGGAGCAGCGGTACTAACAGCATTAATCGTACTTCTTTCTAACGTTTTAGTATAATAGAAACTTTGTGCAAGCAGTAGAACGGACAGTACCAAATAAAAATAAAGTTATGAATTGAAGGGAGAATGGGAAGCATGGAAAACAAAGAAGTATTACAACTAACAAAAATGGACTTATTAGGATCAGCGAGCGGAGCAGCAATATTAACAGCATTAATCGTACTTTTTTCTAACGTTTTAGTATAATAGAAACTTTGTACAAGCAGTAGAACGGACAGTACCAAATAAAAATAAAGTTATGAATTGAAGGGAGAATGGGAAACATGGAAAACAAAGAAGTATTACAAGTAACAAAAATGGACTTCTTAGGATCAGCAGGAGCAGCAACAGTATTAACAGCATTAATCGTATTTCTTTCAAGTGTATTAGTATAATAGAAGTTTTGTACAAGTAATAGAGCAGAATGAAGAGTGCAAAATAAAGCTGAAAGGAGAATGGGGAATATGGAAAACAAAGAAGTATTACAACTAACAAAAATGGACTTATTAGGATCGGCGAGTGGAGCAGCAGTATTAACAGCGCTCATTGTATTCCTTACAAATGTATTAGTATAATGAATATAGAGAAACAGAATTACCTATATCTTATTAAGACAATTATCCTAAAAAAATAAAGGCCCTAACGTATTATAGATGTTTAATATGTTAGGGTCTTTTTGTTTTTGAGGTAATAAAGAGACATACTACCAGCTTTGATTATGTTGTTTTAAATAGAAAAAAGTCGAATTTTATATGGGAGAAAAAAAGAGGGATTTGACAGAAAAGATAGAAAACTTTAAAAGTCAGAAATTTGTTAGCTTGCTAACTAATTTTTTTATTGGTAGATGGAAGCGTTTTCGGATGGTTCTAAGTATGTAACATTCAATTTATTTACAGGGGGATGAGGAATTTATGAAACAAAAATCTATGGATACGTTAGCTGCACAAATGGAGGATTTCTTTCCGGTACGTGATGTCGATCATTTAGAATTTTATGTAGGAAATGCAAAGCAATCAAGTTATTACCTTGCAAGAGCGTTTGGATTTAAAATTGTTGCCTATTCGGGATTAGAAACAGGGAATCGTGAAAAAGTATCTTATGTTCTCGTGCAAAAAAACATGCGTTTTGTTGTGTCTGGGACTTTAAATAGTGATAGCCGTATTGCAGAATTTGTAAAGATCCATGGTGACGGAGTGAAAGACGTAGCTTTACTTGTTGATGATGTTGAGAAAGCATACTCAGAGGCTGTAAAACGAGGTGCGGTTGCGATTGCTCCACCTGAAGAGTTAACAGATGAACAAGGAACATTAAAAAAAGCAGTAATCGGTACGTATGGCGATACAATCCATACGCTAGTAGAGCGTAAAAATTATAAAGGAACATTTATGCCTGGTTATGAGAAGATTGATTTTGATATTCCGAGTGACGAATCAGGTTTAATTGCTGTAGACCATGTTGTTGGTAACGTTGAAGAAATGGAAGAGTGGGTTAGCTATTACGAAAACGTTATGGGCTTTAAACAAATGATTCATTTTGATGATGATGATATTAGCACGGAGTATTCCGCGCTAATGTCAAAAGTTATGACAAATGGAAGCCGTATTAAGTTTCCAATTAATGAACCGGCAGATGGAAAGCGAAAATCACAAATTCAAGAGTACTTAGAGTTTTATAACGGTGCAGGTGTACAGCATCTTGCATTGTTGACAAATGATATTGTGAAAACGGTTGAAGCGCTTCGTTCAAACGGAGTTGAATTTTTAGATACACCAGATACGTATTATGAAGAGTTAACAGCACGCGTTGGGAAAATCGATGAAGAAATTGATAAGCTAAAAGAGCTTAAGATTCTTGTGGATCGTGATGATGAAGGGTACTTGCTACAAATTTTCACAAAGCCAATTGTAGATCGCCCAACATTATTTATCGAAATTATTCAGCGTAAAGGTTCTCGGGGATTCGGAGAAGGAAACTTTAAAGCTCTATTCGAATCAATTGAAAGAGAGCAAGAACGACGCGGAAATCTATAAAAATTTACTTATCAGTGGGGGCTGTGTCTCCCACTGATTAAAGTTTCATTTTGTATAAATAGTGAGGAGGAAAATTGATGAAATTGATTACATTTCGTCTTCCTTCAGGAGAGATGCGAGCTGGTTGGCTGGAAGGTGACAAAGTAATTGATATGAATATAGCAAGTAATGGCACTCTTCCTTCATCTATGCTTGCTTTTTTAGAGAAAGCAGATGAGTATGTAGAAATAGCCCATGGTATTCGAAAACCAACAAGTGGCATGTACGCTTTGGAAGATGTGCAGCTTTGTGCAGCCATCCCAAACCCAGGTAGTATTCGTGACTTTTATGCATTTGAGCAACATGTCAAAACGGCTCGTGGACGTCGTGGATTAGATGTTGTTCCAGAGTGGTATGATATTCCGGTTTTTTATTTTACAAATCACCGTGCTGTCATCGGGCCAGAAGTTACAGTTTCTTGTCCGAAACAAACTCAAAAGCTTGACTATGAGTTAGAAATCGCTTGTGTTATTGGGAAAGAGGGAAGAAATATTTCGCGTGAACAAGCAGAAGAATATATTTTCGGTTATTGTATTATGAATGACTGGAGCGCAAGAGATTTGCAAGCTGAGGAAATGAAAGTAGGGCTTGGTCCGGCAAAAGGAAAGGACTTTGCTACTTCATTAGGAGCTTATCTTGTTACAAAAGAGGAGTTAGATGTTTATCGCACTGGTGAACGTTATAACTTAGAAATGATTGCCCATGTGAACGGGGAGCTTTTGTCTAAAGGGAATTTCCGAGATATTTACTATACGTTTGCAGAAATGATAGAACGTGCTTCGCAAGATGTTACGTTATATCCAGGAGATGTAATTGGTTCTGGCACGGTTGGCACTGGTTGTATTTTAGAACTTGGTACAGAAAAGTGGTTACAAGATGGTGACGTTGTAGAACTTACGATCACTGGACTAGGTACATTGCGTAACACAGTGAAAAAAGAAACGAAAGCGGGTGATGGGCATGTATTATCGTCACATGGGGGAGCTTCCTCATAAACGACATGTACAATTTCGTAAAGAAGATGGATCACTTTATCGTGAACAGGTGATGGGAACGAAAGGTTTCTCTGGTACACAATCTATTTTGTATCATCATTATATGCCAACTGAAGTAGGATATGCTGCGTTAGCGCATTCTTGTCAGTTACAGTATGAAGAAGATGTGGCGCTTGCTCATCGTCATTTTCGCACGAAAGAGAATAGAAAAACTGGAGATGCGGTAAGTGGGAGGAATTTTATATTAGGAAATGAAGATTTATTAATTGGTGTTGTTAATCCGACAGAAAAAATGGATTATTTTTATCGTAATGGTGATGGAGATGAAATGTTATTCGTTCATTATGGAACTGGGAAAATTGAGACAATGTTTGGAACGATTCATTACCGGAAAGGTGATTATGTAACGATTCCAATCGGAACAATTTACCGAGTTATTCCAGATGAAGGAGAGTCTAAGTTCCTTGTTGTAGAAGCGAATAGCCAAATTACAACACCGCGTCGTTATCGTAATGAGTATGGTCAATTATTAGAACATAGCCCTTTCTGTGAAAGAGACATTCGAGGGCCGGAAAAATTAGAGACATATGATGACAAAGGCGAGTTTGTTGTCATGACAAAGTCGAGAGGTTATATGCATAAACATGTTATGGGACATCATCCTTTAGATGTTGTCGGATGGGATGGATATTTATATCCTTGGGTCTTTAATGTAGAAGATTTTGAACCGATTACAGGCCGTATTCATCAGCCACCGCCAGTTCATCAAACTTTTGAAGGTCATAACTTTGTTATTTGTTCTTTTGTGCCGCGTTTATATGATTATCATCCGGAAGCAATTCCAGCACCGTATTATCATAGTAACGTAAATAGTGATGAAGTTCTTTATTATGTAGAAGGGAACTTTATGAGCAGAAAAGGTGTAGAAGAAGGTTCAATTACACTCCATCCGAGTGGTATTCCACATGGGCCGCATCCCGGAAAAACAGAAGCAAGCTTAGGGAAAAAAGAAACAATTGAATTAGCGGTTATGATCGATACGTTCCGTCCGCTCCGTATTGTGAAACAAGCGCATGAAACGGAAGATGAGAAGTATATGTATAGCTGGATTGAAGAAGGTTCATATACTAAATAAAGTGAAACTTCCATCAGGGGAGGCTCACTGCCCGTAAATAGCGAGATAAAAGAAAGAGGCATGCTCATAAAATGATTATGCCTCTTTCTTTGGTTGGAATCGACAATTTATAGAATATCAAAAATAATTATAAAAAGATATAGGGATATAGTTATATCTATTGTTTGTATATTATTTATCTTTTTATGTCGAATTACGAATTCAATATGGTTAAAAACCCAAATAATGGAAATGATTGTGTGTTGATTGCATTTTATTCTACTAGCTGATGAGATATTTTTCTGCTTATTTCGACAAAAGTATTGACTAAAAAATATGTTATGAGTAAAATAATAAATAATTAAAATTTTCAGAAAATTAAAATTTAGAGGTGCATGCTATGAAGCGAATTTTTCAAAAAAAGCCGATTGCAAAACTAATGCAAGAAAGTAAACAGAAAACATTAGCTAGAACATTGGGAGCATTGGATTTAACAATGCTTGGAATTGGGGCTATTGTCGGGACAGGTATTTTTGTTCTTACGGGTGTTGTGGCAGCGAAACATTCTGGACCAGCTATCATTTTATCATTTGCTATAGCTGCGTTAGCTTGTGCCTTTGCTGCATTCTGTTATGCAGAATTTGCATCTTCTGTTCCGGTTTCGGGAAGTGTTTACACGTATACGTACGCAACGATGGGAGAGGTATTTGCATTTTTAATTGGATGGGATTTAATGTTGGAATATTTATTAGCAACATCTGCGGTAGCCAATGGATGGTCTGCTTATTTCCAATCTTTGTTAAAAGGTTTTGGGATTCATATTCCGACCATTTTATCTTCTGCTCCTGGAACAGGAAAGGGTGGCCTTATCGATTTACCAGCTGTTATTATCATTTTAATTATGACTGCCCTTTTATCTAGAGGTGTACGTGAAAGTGCTCGCGTAAACAATATTATGGTTTTTATTAAGCTAGCAGTTGTATTACTCTTTATCTTTGCTGGTTTTAATTATGTAAAGCCGGAAAATTGGACGCCGTTCATGCCATTTGGTCTTGATGGTGTAATGGCTGGGGCTGCAACGGTATTCTTTGCATTCATTGGATTTGATGCTGTATCAACGGCAGCGGAGGAGGTAAAACGTCCGCAACGCGATTTACCAATTGGTATTATAGCATCATTACTTATTTGTACGATTCTTTATATCGTTGTTTCACTTATTTTGACAGGAATTGTACCTTATGGTCAGCTGAATATTTCTGATCCAGTAGCTTTCGCACTTCAGTTTATTGGACAAGATGGTTTAGCAGGTGTTATTTCGGTAGGAGCAATTACAGGGATTACAACTGTAATGTTAGTTATGATGTATGGGCAGGTTCGTGTTTCATATGCAATGAGTCGCGATGGGTTATTACCAAAGCGTCTTGCGAAAGTTCATCCGAAATTTAAAACACCGTTTTTAAATACATGGACGACAGGAATTATCGCAGCACTTATTTCGGGGCTTATCGACTTAAATGTATTAGCACACCTTGTAAATATGGGAACATTATCGGCATTTGCTCTTGTAGCAGTTGCGGTTATCGTAATGAGAAAAACACACCCAGATTTACCACGTGTTTTTAAAGTGCCACTTGTACCAGTTTTACCTGCATTAACGGTTATCTTTTGTGGATATTTAATGCTTCAATTATCAGGAACCGCATGGATGAGTTTCGGCATTTGGATGGTGATTGGTGTAGCGTTTTACTTCTTATATAGTCGAAAGCATAGTGTTTTAAGTAATAAAAAAGATGAGGAGAATGCAGCGAATTTATAGGAAAAAGATCCGTTCTAAATAGAATAGAACGGATCTTTTATTTTGAAAATTTACATTTTTCTAAAATTAATATAAGATAAGGAGTGGTTGATTAAAGGGGTGTTGTAAATGAAAAAGACATGGCGTGAATTACAAGCAATGGACCGTAATGTGTGGATTCGTTTTATAGGAGAAACACTGAATGGAATTGCAATGATGATGTTAATGCCATTTTTTGCATTGTATTTAAAAGATAAAGTAGATTCTTTATTACAAGTAGGGATTATTATGGCGCTTTCTCCTATTGCGGCAAGCTTTGGTTCGCTTATAGGTGGCCGAATTGCTGATATATATGGTAGAAAACCTATTATGATATTTTCGATGGCAAGTAATGCATTGTTGATGCTCGGTTTTTTATTTATAGAAGGATTTATTCCTTATGCTATTTTGTCTATTTTTTTAGGGTTAAGTAATTCATTATTTCATCCAGCAGCATCGGCGATGGTAGCGGATGTCACAGCGCCTGAAAAGAGGACGGAGGCATACGGTTTATTGCGAATGGGGCATAATATTGGCGCGGCAATCGGACCGATTATGGGTGCTTCTGTAGTTGTACTTTCGAAAAACCTTGTATTTATTATTGCTTCCTCTACAATGCTGCTTTATGCACTTCTTGTGTTAATGCTTATTCAAGAAACGATGCCGAAAACTGCATTGAAAGAGAACGGGAATACGAAAAAGGAAGCAGAATCTGTTTGGAAAGTTGTTTTGAGAGATAAGGTACTTATGATTTATTTATTGGCTGGTATTATTATTTCCATGGGTTTCTCGCAAACAGAAGGCATGCTCCCCCTTCATTTTGATAATGAAATGAAAGAAATCTTTGGGAAAAATAACCCATATCCATATTTAATGGCTTTAAACGGCTTGTTAGTTGTCTTATTCCAATTCCAAATTTCAAAATGGGCAACAGATAAACCAGTTGGAAAGACGATGTTATATGGGGCATGGTTATTTGGAATCGGGCTGTTATTCATCGGTTGGCTTCCAAGGTGGTTTGGTGAATTTGGAACAGAGGGTACGGTTATTTTAATAACATTACTTGTTGTCTATGCGGTATATACGCTAGGTGAAATGATTATGTCTCCTGTACAAATGACATTTGTTGCAAATTTGGCACCAGAGCATTTACGTGGAACATATATGGGGGCGGCAAGTTTGCAGTGGATTACAGGGAATGCGTTCGGCCCGCTTCTTGGCGGACTACTACTTGATCGATCGCTTGGGCATGTATTGTTTACGATTTTAGGAGTGGGGTGTGTAATAGCCGGTCTTGTATATATTTCTTTAGATCACCTTGTAGAACAAAGACAAAAGGGAAATGTGGCGAAACAATCTTCTTAATCAATAGGTGACATACACAAAAAACAGCATTTCTTCATATATATTAGATACATAACTAGATCAAGGGATGACACAGATTTGGTGCAAGAAAAGGATATGAATTTACAATAGCTGTTCGTAAAAATGCAATTGGTGAAACCGTTCTGCCATTTATCCCGCTATTTGCGGGCAGTAAGACCCCCGCCTCAAAATTCAGCAAAAGTAAAGAAGTTAGGTGGGGGGGATTGCCCGTAAAAGCCGGATTCGTTCAACTAATAATCAGTGAGGGATGAAGAAAATCCCCACTGATTAAAGTTTCACTTTATGGAAGTTTCATTTTATCGCGCTATTCGAAGGCGGTAAGACTCCTATTGAGAAAAGTTTTACTTTATTTCAAATAGGAACTGCCTATTTTTATAAAAAGTGCTAAAATAGAAAAATGAAAACAATTGGTTAGGGTGATTTCATTGACGAAAATTAAATTAGGTTTATTATATGGTGGAAAATCAGCAGAGCATCAAGTTTCATTACAAACAGCTCTTGCTGCTATTAAAGCATTAAATCAAGAAAAATTCGAGATTCATCCAATTTATATTACAGAGCAAGGCCAATGGATGCGTGGTGAACGCATTGAAGGTGAAGTAACGAGCGTGCAAGCATTGCAAATGAATGGAGAGGAAAATGCAATTTCTCCAGTATCATTAAGTACAGAAATTATACCTTCTTCTTCTAAGCAAGAAGAGGCAATTGATGTTATTTTCCCGCTGTTACATGGACCGAATGGTGAAGATGGAACAGTACAAGGATTATTAGAGTTAATGAATATTCCATACGTTGGTAACGGTGTATTAGCATCAGCTGCTGGTATGGATAAAGTTGTTATGAAAAATATCTTTGCTGAAGCTGGATTGAAACAAGCGAAGTATGCATCTTTCATTCGCAGTGTATGGGAGAAAAATTGCCAAGCAGCTTATGAAAAGGTAGAAGAAGTATTAGGCTACCCATGCTTTGTCAAACCAGCGAACCTTGGATCAAGTGTTGGTATCAATAAATGTAAAGATCGTGAAGAATTAGAAAAAGCATTTGAAGAAGCGTTCCAATTTGACCGCAAAATTATCGTAGAAGAAAATATTGTAGGTCGTGAAGTGGAAGTTGGCGTTTTAGGTAATGATGAGCCAAAATGTTCTGTTATCGGTGAGATTGTACCGAAGAAAGAGTTTTATGATTATAAATCAAAATACATTGATGGTGATACGGCATTAATTATTCCAGCTGAAGTTACAGAAGAAGAGTCAAAGGCGATTCAAAGAGATGCAATTCGTGCATTCCAATCTTTAGATGGTGCTGGATTAACAAGAGCGGATTTCTTCTTAACGAAAGATGGGGAAGTATATATTAATGAAGTAAATACAATGCCAGGATTTACGCCATTTAGTATGTTCCCGCTGCTATGGCAACACACGGATTTGCCATATCCGAAGTTAATTGAAGAATTGATTCGTTTGGCAATTGAGCGTCACGAAGAAAAGCAAAAAATTAAATATACAATCTAACAAAAAAGGGGGAAGCACTATTCAAGAGAATAGTGTTTCTTCTATGTAAGGAGTGGTATGTATGATGAAACGAACGTTAAAACAAGTAGAGCAAATGGTAATGGGTGCAGGTTTAGCGGGAAAATACGTTAATGAAACTGTACAAGGTGTATCTATTGATACAAGAAAAATTACAACAGGAAACTTATACATTCCGATTCAGGGTGATCGCTTTGATGGTCATTCTTTTGTAGAAAAAGCAATTGAAAATGGCGCTGTAGCTACGCTTTGGAAAAAAAATGTGCAAAATCCTCCTGTGAATATACCAGTGATTTTTGTAGAAGATACACTAGAAGCGCTGCAAACATTAGCAAAAAGCTATCGTGATCAGTTAGATGTAAAAGTTATAGGTGTAACAGGAAGTAACGGTAAAACGTCTACGAAAGATATTGTGACAAGCCTCCTTGCAACAAAATTTAAGGTTCAAAAAACAGAGGGGAACTTTAATAACCATATCGGTTTGCCGCTTACTATTTTAAGCCTAGAAGAAAATACAGAAATGGCTGTATTGGAGATGGGAATGTCGAGCCGAGGTGAAATTGAATTTTTATCTAAGTTAGCTCGCCCGAACGCTGCAATCATTACAAATATTGGGGAAGCACATTTGATGGATTTAGGATCTCGCGATGCGATTGCTGAGGCGAAACTTGAAATTGTTACAGGATTACAGGATGGTGGAGTATTTGTATACAATGGTGATGAACCGCTTTTAACAAATCGTGTTCCGAGCATGAACCTAGCTGCGGAGACAATTACATTTGGTGATGCAAGGGCGAATAATTATTATCCAACATCTGTAACGTTGCAGGCGACAGGAACGTACTTTAAGATGAATCAGGATGAGAATATCGTGTTCTATCTTCCAGTTCTTGGGAAGCATAATGTGTATAATACACTTGCATCAATGGCGATTGCGAAATACTTCGGTGTAACGTGGGAAGAAATGAAGCGAGGTTTATTAACACTTCAAATGACAGGTATGCGAATGGAAATTGTGAAAACAGAAAATGGGTTAACAATTATTAATGACGCATATAATGCAAGTCCAACAGCTATGGAGGCTGCCTTTCATTTAATGAATGGTTTAGACGGATTTTCTAAAAAAATTGTTGTTCTTGGTGATATGCTAGAGCTTGGAGACCAAGAGGTGCAATTTCATTATGAAGTTGGTAAGTTAATTGACCCTGCACGAATCTCCTATGTATTTACGTACGGTAGACTTGGGGCGCAAATTGCTGAAGGAGCAAAAATTAACTTCCCTAATGAACGTGTAAAAGTATATGACAATAAAGAAGAGCTTGTGAAAAATTTACAAGCAGTCGTTGATGTGAAAGACGTTGTATTAGTGAAAGCATCTCGCGGAATGAAGTTGGAAGAAGTTATTACGATGTTGAAATAATTGGTGCGTGTAAATAGGGATGATAGATACAAAAATAGTGAAAACTGCTAATAAGCGCTTACAGTAAAAAATAAAAAAATAAAAGTGAAGAAAAAAGCTCTTTATATGAAATAAGGTAACAGTTGGGTTTGCTTTTTGCACATACAAAACTTATAATTGATAAAGTGTAATAACGTTTAGAAGTATTTTCGCGAAGAATATACGCCCGTTTATATACGTGAGCATTCAGGAAAAGGGCTTTTCCGCAAATTCGGAAAACGCCTTTTTTTAAATGATAAGTATAGGATAGAAAAGGAGAAGTAACATTGACAACATTTCGAGAATTAGGATTAAGTGATTCTTTACTGCAATCTGTTGAAAGTATGGGCTTTGAAGAGGCTACGCCAATTCAAGCTGAAACAATTCCACATGCATTGCAAGGTAAAGACATTATTGGGCAAGCACAAACAGGTACAGGGAAAACAGCAGCATTTGGATTACCACTATTAGATAAAGTGGATACACATAAAGAATCAGTTCAAGGTATTGTTATCGCGCCAACGCGTGAATTAGCAATCCAAGTTGGAGAAGAACTTTACAAAATTGGTAAACATAAACGTGTTCGTATTTTACCAATCTATGGTGGCCAAGATATTAACCGCCAAATTCGTGCTCTAAAAAAACACCCACACATTATTGTTGGTACGCCGGGTCGTATTTTAGATCATATTAACCGTAAAACACTTCGTCTACAAAACGTAGAAACTGTTGTTCTTGACGAAGCAGATGAAATGTTAAACATGGGCTTCATTGAAGATATTGAAGCAATTTTAACAGATGTGCCAGAAACACATCAAACATTATTATTCTCAGCAACAATGCCAGACCCAATCCGTCGTATTGCTGAGCGTTTCATGACTGAGCCTCAACACATTAAAGTAAAAGCAAAAGAAGTAACAATGCCAAACATTCAGCAGTTCTATTTAGAAGTGCAAGAAAAGAAAAAGTTTGACGTGTTAACACGCTTATTAGATATACAATCTCCAGAGCTTGCGATTGTATTTGGTCGCACAAAACGTCGTGTGGATGAGTTATCAGAAGCTTTAAACTTACGCGGTTATGCAGCAGAAGGTATTCATGGTGATTTAACACAAGCGAAACGTATGTCTGTATTGCGTAAATTTAAAGAAGGTTCTATTGAAGTTCTTGTTGCAACAGACGTTGCGGCGCGAGGTCTTGATATTTCAGGTGTAACACACGTATATAACTTCGATATTCCACAAGATCCAGAATCATATGTTCACCGTATTGGTCGTACTGGCCGTGCTGGTAAAAAAGGTATTGCAATGCTATTTGTAACGCCACGTGAATCAGGACAATTAAAAAATATCGAACAGACAACAAAACGCAAAATTGACCGTATGAATGCACCGACACTTGACGAAGCATTAGAAGGTCAACAACGTTTAATCGCAGAAAAACTTCAAAGCACAATTGAAAGTGATAACTTATCATACTACAAACGTATTGCAGAAGAAATGTTAGAAGAAAATGATTCTGTAACTGTTGTAGCAGCTGCTTTAAAAATGATGACAAAAGAGCCAGATACAACACCGATTGCTTTAACATCAGAGCCACCAGTTGTTTCAAGAGGTTCTAAAAAGCGCGGTGGTAACGGAAATGGATACCGTGATGGTAACCGTAACCGTAGTCGCGATGGACGCGGTGGAGATGGTCGTAATCGTGATCGCAACCGTGATGGTCGCAATCGTGACGGTAACCGTGATGGTAACCGTGATGGTAATCGTGATGGTAATCGTGATGGTAATCGTAACCGTGGTCGTAAAGGTGAAGGTCAGGGGCGCCCAGGATCTTCAAATGGACGCGGCGAAAGAAAACATCATAGCCGTAAGCCACAAGCTTAATAAAAAAGAGGATGACCAAAAGGTCATCCTCTTTTTTATTTGTGTAATTGTGCATACTACAAGTAAGTTGTATAGAAAAGAGGGACTTTATGCTTGTAAGACTTGGTTATGTAGCGATGAGTGTACATTTAAACAATGCATCACCATCTCAAACGATGACATATGCACAATTTCAACGTATTAAAGATCGAGAGGCGGCGATTCATAAACTTGAAAGAATTGCTAATTCTAATTTAGAAAATTGTTTACGGTTATTAAAGCATAATAAGGGACATGATATAGCATTTTTTCGGCTTAGTTCAAAGTTAATTCCTCTAGCAAACCATGAAGAATTGTTGGATTGGAATTACATTCGTCCTTTAAAAGAGAAATTAAAAGAAGTGGGTGAGTATGCGCATCGGATGAAGATGAGGATCGATTTTCATCCTGATCACTTTGTTGTGCTAAATTCACCGCAAGAAAATATTTTAAAACAATCAATAAAGACGCTTCAAATGCATCGGAAATTATTGAAAGGAATGGGCATACAGCGGAGTCATCGCGCTGTGTTACATGTTGGTGGTGGATATGATGATAAAGAACTTGCGTTAGAACGTTTCATTGAAAATTGGTCAAATGTTCCTGCAAGTATTCAAGAAATGATTATGTTAGAAAATGATGATACGACCTTTTCATTAAAAGAAACACTATATTTAGGTGAAAAATTGGCAGTTCCAGTCGTGTTTGACCTGCATCATCATATGATGAATAACGATGAAGAAGATTGGTATGAAGATTGGGAGCGTGTAGTAAATACTTGGAAAACATCTTTATTACCAATCAAAATGCATATTTCCAGCCCGAGAGAAGGCAATGATCCTCGAGCGCACGCAGACTTTATTAATGCAGATACATTTCTATCCTTTTTACAGAAAATCAAAGGTAGCGTTTCGCAAATTGATTGTATGATTGAAGCGAAAAAGAAGGATGAATCTTTATTTCGATTAATACGAGATCTTGGTACAAAATCAGAGGTGGAAATGATTGATGGCGGGAGCTTTTATATTAAATAAGCTCTACACCATCGTTTTTTTTTGCTAAAAATGGAGTGCAAATACCACCAATTAGTAGTCCGGTTAAATGGCTAATGGGATTAGCGGACGGATTGAAGAATGTGAAAAGAAGTAATAGTAATATAATTGAAGAAAAGAAAATTAACTCTTTTGGTTGAGAAGACCGATAGCGACTATATAAAAGAAAAAGCTGTGCACCGAGTAATCCGAAAATTCCACCTGATGCGCCGGCATGAACATACCCGATGGGCATAATAATATAAGAGAAAATATTGCCGCTAATGCCAGCAGTAAAAAATAAAATAGGGAATCGAATACTCCCTAGTTGTTTTTCGATAGATTGACCGAGAAGAAATAGACAAATGCTATTGGAAAGAAAGTGCTGAAAGTCTACATGTATAAATAGAGAAGTTATAAATCGCCACCATTCTCCCTTAGAAATATATTCATTGTAAGCAGCTAAAGTAGGGAAGAAAAGATCTCCTATTATCATCATGATTAGTTGCAAGAAAAGTAAAGAGAGAATGACGGGTTGTAAGGTGGTTCGCATATAGGGTATTGGCATTTTATATTTTCACTCCTTTTGCATCAGAAAGATTCTCTGTTATTCTTACAATATGAATGAAGGAATACAAATAGAAGAAGGGGAATTTTGAAATGATTATAGGGATCGGAATTGATATTATCGAACTAAATCGAATTGAAAAAATGCTAGATGGAAAGCTTAAATTTATGGAGCGTGTTTTAACTGAGGAGGAACGTAGTGTTGCTTCTAAATTAAAAGGGAATCGTCTTGTAGAATTTGTAGCGGGAAGATTTGCAGCGAAAGAAGCGTATTCTAAAGCTCTTGGAACAGGTATTGGAAAAGAAGTAAGTTTTTTGGATATTAAAATAAAAAATGATGATAGAGGTAAGCCAGTTCTTATTGCAAATACAGAGCACATCGTTCATCTATCAATCAGTCATAGTAGAGAATTTGCAGTGGCACAGGTTGTTTTAGAAAGCTCGTCACGCTAGTCTGCATATTTTACATCTTTGTCTCATATATTTGATTTAGCGATAAGGAAGAAATATCTTCCATTCATTTATAGGGGCAAAGGGGCTGAAATGATGAAAAGGCGGCTATTTTTAGTTATTGTCGGTTTATTGACCGTTTTCGTGTTAGCGGGTTGTATGGAAAAGAAACAGGAAGACATCGTGCGAGATTTAGAAGCGAAGGTTAAGAGTATGAAGAGTTATCAAGCTGAAGCAAAGTTATCTATTAAAACGGGGAATGAACCACAAGAGTATAACGTGGAAGTTTGGCACAAAGAACCTTCTTATTATCGTGTGAATTTAAAAAACACGAAAAAGGATCAAAGCCAAATTATTTTACGAAATAATGAGGGTGTTTTTGTATTAACACCAGCTCTTAATAAAAGTTTTCGATTTCAAAGCGACTGGCCGCAAAATAGCAGCCAAGCTTATTTGTATGAGTCACTTGTAAGAGATATTTTAAATGATAAGAATCTTTCATTTGAGAAAACGGATAAATATTATGTGTTTAAAACAAAAACGAATTATCACCATCAAAATATGCTGCCGAAGCAAGAGATTAAATTTAATAAAAGTGATTTAGCGCCTGTTTCGGTAAAATTGATGGATAATGATCAAAATGTTCTTGTGAAAGTAGATTTTTCAAAAGTGAAGTTTGATACAAAGTTTGATAAGGGGGCATTTGATACGAAACAAAATATGTCCAGGGCGCAAGTGGATGTGCAAACAACAGCGAAAGAAGATAAGCCATTTGCTATTTTATATCCACGTGATACTCCGCAAGGGATGGTTTTAAATGAAGAAAAAGAGTTAAAGACAGACAGTGGTAAGCGTGCGATACTCACATACACTGGAAATAAGAAATCCTTTACATTGATACAAGAAAAGGCGAAGGTTGCTGAAGCTTCAGCGTCAATAAGTGTAAGTGGAGAGTTAGTCGATCTTGGCTTTACAATTGGTGCTCTAGCGAAAGACTCATTAACATGGTCGCATAACGGAGTGGAATATATGCTCGTGTCTAAAGATTTAAAACCAGATGAGCTGTTAATGGTAGCTCGTTCTGTTGCAGAAAAGCAGGTGAAATAAAGTGGAAATTCCATCAGTGGGGGATTCCAAATTGATGGAAAGTCATCACAAATTAGGCTTTTACGGGCAGTTACTCCCCATCTATTTTCTTTGTTTTTCTCTAAATCTTGAGGGTGGGGTTTTAATGCCTGTGAATAGCGGGATAAACTTTTAAGGCGTGGTGATGTATATGCACCACGTTTTTTCTTGTCTTGAGGAATGGATTTCATAAAAAGACGAATATAAAAGAATGAGCTTCGCATATCGTATATAAGGAAGTGTTTTTTATGGAAAAATCATCGTTTTACCGTGATACGTGGGTAGAAGTAAATTTGGATGCAATTTACAATAATGTAACGCACATTAAAGAAATCATTCCGGAAAGTGTCGAGATTTTTGCTGTAGTGAAAGCGAACGCATATGGACATGACTATGTTCTAGTAGCAAGAACAGCATTAGAAGCAGGAGCAACAAGATTAGCAGTTGCTTTTTTAGATGAGGCACTAGTACTTAGGCGCGCTGGGATTACTGCACCAATTTTAGTAATAGGTCCTTCACCGCCACGTGATGTGAATGTAGCTGCTGAGAATGATGTAGCACTAACTGTTTTTCAAAAGGAATGGGTTGAAGAAGCAGTAGAAATTTGGGATAGCCCGTTCCCGATGAGGTTTCATATTAACTTCGATAGTGGTATGGGTAGAATTGGGATTCGTGAACGTAAAGAGCTAAAAGAGTTCTTACGAAGCTTAGAAGATGCCCCCTTTTTGGAGTTGGAAGGGATATATACGCATTTTGCAACAGCAGATGAAGTAGAGACATCTTACTTTGATAAGCAGTATAACACTTTTTTAGAGCAACTTAGTTGGTTGAAAGCATTCGGGGTGAATCCAACATTTATTCATACGGCAAATAGTGCAGCTACTATGCGATTTGATGGAATTACATTTAATGCAGTTCGAATTGGAATTGCAATGTATGGGTTATCACCTTCTGTAGAAATACGCCCTTATTTACCAATTAAATTAGAACCTGCTCTTTCACTTCATACAACAGTCGCACATATTAAACGAGTCATTAAAGGTGATAGGATTAGCTATAATGTCACATATCGGACGAAGACAGAAGAGTGGATTGCGACAGTACCGATTGGATATGCAGATGGTTGGCTTAGACGACTACAGGGATTTGAAGTGCTCGTTCAGGGGAAAAGAGTTCCTATTGTAGGTCGGATTACAATGGATCAATGTATGTTGCATCTTCCCTGTGAAGTACCACTTGGAACAAAGGTTACCCTGATTGGACAGCAAGGTGATGAGTACATTAGTGCAACTGAGGTTGCCGAGTATTCAAATACCATTAATTATGAGATTATCGCGACAATTAGTTTTCGTGTTCCACGTGTATTCATACGACATGGGGAAGTGGTAAAAGTAATAAACTATTTAAATGATATATAAGCAAACATCTTTGTGATAGTGCCTACTTGCTAGTTATCAATGATGATGGGGGCTCCCGTTCGTGGAAATTTCCCTTCACTTCTTGTTAAAAAGAGATAAAAAGTAAATGAGAGTGAATGTTTTATTTGTGAATTGGAAAACATAAACAAGGAATAAGGAAGTCTTTGCAACAGGCTCCATACAATGGTATTATTACAATAGGTGTCATATATATTTGGGTGTGTAGTTGACGGTGGAGGTGTATTTTTGTGTCCGAATCAAGTGTAACTACTGAAATCGTGGTTCGGTTGCCAAAGCAAGTGGTAACGGAATTGGACGGAATTGGAAAACAAGAGAATAAGAATCGCCATGAACTAATTTGCCAGGCAACACAACTGTTATTGCGTCAACATAAGACGAAGAAACGCTACCAACATGAATCAATGCGACGTGGGTACATTGAAATGGGAAAAATTAATCTTGGTATTGCATCTGAAGCTTTCTTAGCAGAGTATGAAGCAGCTCATACAGTAGAACGCTTAGTTAGCGGGGGGTAATATTTTGATTGTAAAACGCGGCGACGTGTATTTTGCAGACCTTTCCCCAGTTGTTGGTTCTGAGCAAGGAGGCGTTCGTCCGGTTCTTGTCATTCAAAATGACATCGGAAATCGTTTTAGTCCGACTGTGATTGTAGCGGCTATTACTGCACAGATTCAGAAAGCAAAATTGCCCACACATGTGGAAATCGATGCAAAAAAGTACGGATTTGAGAGAGATTCTGTTATCTTGCTCGAGCAGATTCGAACAATCGATAAGCAACGCTTAACGGACAAAATCACTCATTTAGATGAGATGATGATGAGTCGTGTAGACGAAGCTTTACAAATTAGTTTAGGACTAATAGATTTTTAAATCGGCAGTTTAAGTTGCTCTCTTTTAGGGGCAACTTTTTTTATTAGAGGAGGTTTCGGTTGTATATGGGAATGGTAGATAATCGACAAGCGTTAATGAAAATGTTAGTGAAAGAATTAGGCTTTACAGAAAAGCAAGTTCGTCATGTTATTCAATTAACAGAAGAAGGTAATACAGTTCCATTTATTGCTCGTTACCGAAAGGAATGGACAGGTTCTTTAGATGAAGTGCAAATCCGTGCAATCTTAGAAAGATGGCAATATATGATGCAACTTGAAGATCGAAAAGAAGAGGTTCTTCGTCTGATTAATGAAAAGGGAAAATTAACAGAAGATCTGCACCATCATATTGTATCTGCAACAAAGTTACAAGAAGTAGAAGATTTGTACCGTCCTTATAAAGAAAAAAGAAGAACAAAAGCAACAATCGCGAAGGATAAGGGGCTAGAGCCACTAGCTGAATGGTTACTTCTATTTACAAAAGAAGATCCGACAGGTAAGGCAAAGGAATTTGTTAATGCCGAGAAAGAAGTACAATCCGCTCAAGAAGCACTTCAAGGTGCACAAGATATTATTGCAGAACTTATATCGGATAATGCGGCGTACCGCAGCTGGATTCGAAATGTTACCTTTAAAAAAGGAATGATTGCGTCCTCTGTAAAAGATGAAGAAAAAGATGAAAAAAATATATATGAGATGTATTACGGTTATGAAGAGCCACTGCAAAAGATTGTACCTCATCGTGTATTAGCTATGAACCGTGGTGAAAAAGAAGATGTCCTAAAAGCTTCTGTTGTCCCGCCAACAGAAGAGATTGTTCGTTTTTTACATAAAAAAGTAATTCATGATGTTTCTTCTGAAAGTGCAGATTATGTACAATTAGCGATTGAAGACGGATATAAGAGATTAATTCAGCCATCAATTGAAAGGGAAATTCGAAAAGAATTAACTGAAAAAGCAGAAGAACAAGCGATTCATATTTTCTCTGAGAACTTACGTAATTTGTTATTACAGCCACCTATGAAAGGGAAAGTGGTATTAGCGGTAGATCCTGCGTATCGAACAGGATGTAAGTTAGCAGTAGTAGATGATACAGGGAAAGTTCTGCATATTGATGTTATTTATCCGCATCCGCCTGTTCGAAAATATGAAGATGCAAAAGCAAAAGTTGTTTCTATTCTAGAAAAATATCAGGTTCAGATGATTGCGATTGGAAATGGTACAGCTTCTAGGGAAACGGAAGAGTTTATAGTAGATGTCTTACAGGTAGTACCGCAAGATGTATTTTATATTATTGTCAATGAAGCTGGTGCTAGTGTATATTCAGCTTCTGATTTGGCTCGTGAAGAATTTCCGGATTTGCAAGTTGAGGAAAGAAGTGCCATTTCGATTGGAAGACGTCTGCAAGATCCGCTTGCCGAACTTGTGAAAATTGATCCGAAATCAGTTGGGGTAGGGCAATATCAACATGATGTATCGCAAAAGAGATTAAATGAATCATTAACATTTGTCGTGGAAACAGCCGTTAACCAAGTAGGAGTGAATGTGAATACAGCTTCTGTAGCGCTATTGCAGTACGTTTCCGGATTATCAAAAACAGTTGCGAAAAATATTGTAAAAAAACGTGAAGAAGATGGGAAATTTACAAAGCGTACAGAGTTGAAGGGAATACCACGTTTAGGCGCCAAAACGTATGAGCAATGCATTGGTTTCTTACGTATACTAGAAGGTAAAAATCCACTTGATAGAACAAGTATTCATCCAGAGCAGTATAAAAATGTTGAGTTACTATTAAAGAGTTTAGGATTATCGATTGATGATGTAGGACAACCGCACTTACAAAAGTGTTTAGAAGGAGTAGAGCTCTCTAAATTATCTCAAGAGATAAATATCGGTGAGCCGACATTAATTGATATTATAGATGCTTTAATTAGTCCGGAACGAGATCTGCGTGATGAATTACCAAAACCACTTTTGAAAAAGGGAATTCTCAAATTAGAAGATTTAAAGCGTGGCATGGAGTTAGAAGGAACTGTTCGAAATGTTGTTGACTTTGGTGCGTTTGTCGATATTGGTGTGAAACAAGATGGTTTAGTACATATTTCTAAACTTAGCAAACAGTTTGTGAAGCATCCGTTAGATGTGGTGTCTGTCGGACAAATTGTAAAGGTCTGGGTAGATGATGTTGATATGAAAAAAGGGCGCGTTGCCTTAGCAATGTTACCTATTGAATAATAATGGGAAGAGGGCAGGTATGACACTGCTCTTTTTTTATGAACGGATGTTAGTGAAATTTGAATTAGTGGGGGAGCCTTCATCCCCCACTGATATAACGTTCACTTTATCAGGAATTTTGATGTGTTTTGCTATAATAAAACCAGCATTCATTTAGTAACTTAATTTGATACCGGTTTTTTTCGAAATATGCACGTTGCATTTGTTTTCGGAGCCACGTAGGCATAAGAATCCCTCCTTGTTTAATCCGGCTCTAACAAGTAGCCCCCTATACATTGAGATAAGATTCGAAGTAAGTAAAAAGCTCAATTTCGGGAACTGCTTATAAGAGTTTGGTTAGCGAAGTTCTATGGATAGATGAGGAAGAGGATAGTTCATAGAAATTGCACTTTTGAATGAGGATGGGTATATGTACTATTTAATATATGTATAAGAAAGAGGAAAAGTGTAAGTTTATTTTTAGTTTTTGGGGGAATGAAAATGAATGAAAAAGAAGTTCAAAGACTTGTAGAAGAAATATCGTTGCAATATTTCGGTAGGGCTTTTTTACATAAAGCAATGTTCAATAAACGACTACGTACAACTGGTGGGAGGTATTTGTTGCGAAGTCATAATATAGAATTAAACTATCGTTATTATGAAGTGTATGGAGAAGAAGAACTGATTGGCGTTATTAAGCATGAGTTGTGTCATTATCATTTGCATATTATGGGGAAAGGGTACCAACATCGAGATCGAGATTTTCGTCAGTTAATGAAGAAGGTTGGTGCGCCTAGATTCTGTAAGAGAATGAGCGAAGAAGAGAAGGTGATTAAAACTCATATGTATGAATGTATGAGATGTTTTCTTCAATATAGAAGAAGGCGTCAAATAAATACAAAAAGATATGTTTGCGGGAAGTGTAAAGGTAGATTGAAAGAGATAAAAAACACCTTGACAGTTAAAAATCAATCCAGTATATTATAAACATGTCACGTTTGTACAAGAATTTGTATAAACGACTTGACTTATAGTATGAACTTTTATAAGATATAACTTGTCTTTCTTATTCCGCAGTAGCTCAGTGGTAGAGCTATCGGCTGTTAACCGATCGGTCGTAGGTTCGAGTCCTACCTGCGGAGCCATACAGAGAAGTACCCAAGTGGCTCAAGGGGCTCCCCTGCTAAGGGAGTAGATCGCTAACGCGGTGCGAGGGTTCGAATCCCTTCTTCTCTGCCATTCATATTGGCCCGTTGGTCAAGTGGTTAAGACACCGCCCTTTCACGGCGGTAACACGGGTTCGAATCCCGTACGGGTCACCACTTTTGGAGGATTAGCTCAGCTGGGAGAGCACCTGCCTTACAAGCAGGGGGTCGGCGGTTCGATCCCGTCATCCTCCACCATATATAACATATGAATAGTATCGTCGCGGGGTGGAGCAGTTCGGTAGCTCGTCGGGCTCATAACCCGAAGGTCGCAGGTTCAAATCCTGTCCCCGCAACCAATGGTCCCGTGGTGTAGTGGTTAACATGCCTGCCTGTCACGCAGGAGATCGCCGGTTCGACCCCGGTCGGGACCGCCATTTTAACTTCTGCCTTTGAGCAGTTGTTTTTTATTGGTTATTGTGATATGATGATTTTCGTCTTAAAAAACATTATATTTTTTGATGGGCTATAGCCAAGCGGTAAGGCAACGGACTTTGACTCCGTCATGCGCTGGTTCGAATCCAGCTAGCCCAGCCATTTACGAGCCATTAGCTCAGTTGGTAGAGCATCTGACTTTTAATCAGAGGGTCGAAGGTTCGAGTCCTTCATGGCTCACCATTTATAATAATTCGCGGGTGTGGCGGAATTGGCAGACGCACCAGACTTAGGATCTGGCGCCTTTGGCGTGGGGGTTCGACTCCCTTCACCCGCATATGCGGTCGTGGCGGAATGGCAGACGCGCTAGGTTGAGGGCCTAGTGGGGGAAACCCCGTGGAGGTTCAAGTCCTCTCGGCCGCACCAAAGAAAAATAAAAAAGTGCTTGCATTTGAAAATGCAGTGTGATAAGATAATTGAGTCGCTGAAATACAACAACGACAAAACATCGTGAATAAGCGCCCGTAGCTCAATTGGATAGAGCGTTTGACTACGGATCAAAAGGTTAGGGGTTCGAGTCCTCTCGGGCGCGCCATAACGGGAAGTGGCTCAGCTTGGTAGAGCACCTGGTTTGGGACCAGGGGGTCGCAGGTTCAAATCCTGTCTTCCCGACCACGCGGGTGTAGTTTAGTGGTAAAACAAGAGCCTTCCAAGCTCTGGTCGAGAGTTCGATTCTCTTCACCCGCTTTTAGTTCTTTGAAAACTGAACGAAACAAACAACGTGAAACGTCAATTTTTATTTTAGATGCTAGACAAACTAACTTTAT
>NZ_JAEHBX010000189.1:0-1392 GCF_016483395.1 Bacillus cereus group sp. N21 | reverse complement strand
TTATCTCGCTAGAAGCTTTTCTTGGCAGCGGGGAATCAAAGACTTCGCTCCATAAGGAGCTTCCCCATCACAGCTCAACCTTCACGATAAGCGGATTTGCCTACTTATCAGCCTAACTGCTTGGACGTACACAACCAATCGCACGCTTCTTCTATCCTTCTGCGTCCCTCCATTGCTCAAACGATAAAGAGGTGGTACAGGAATATCAACCTGTTGTCCATCGCCTACGCCTGTCGGCCTCGGCTTAGGTCCTGACTAACCCTGAGCGGACGAGCCTTCCTCAGGAAACCTTAGGCATTCGGTGGACGGGATTCTCACCCGTCTTTCGCTACTCATACCGGCATTCTCACTTCTAAGCACTCCACCAGTCCTTCCGGTCTGACTTCACTGTCCTTAGAACGCTCCCCTACCACTGATACTAAAGGTATCAATCCGCAGTTTCGGTGGTGTATTTAGCCCCGATACATTTTCGGCGCAGAGTCACTCGACTAGTGAGCTATTACGCACTCTTTAAATGGTGGCTGCTTCTAAGCCAACATCCTAGTTGTCTAAGCAACTCCACATCCTTTTCCACTTAATACACACTTTGGGACCTTAGCTGGCGATCTGGGCTGTTTCCCTCTTGACTACGGATCTTATCACTCGCAGTCTGACTCCTAAGGATAAGTCATTGGCATTCGGAGTTTGACTGAATTCGGTAATCCGATGAGGACCCCTAGTTCAATCAGTGCTCTACCTCCAAGACTCTAACACTTGAGGCTAGCCCTAAAGCTATTTCGGGGAGAACCAGCTATCTCCAGGTTCGATTGGAATTTCTCCGCTACCCACACCTCATCCCCGCACTTTTCAACGTGCGTGGGTTCGGGCCTCCATTCAGTGTTACCTGAACTTCACCCTGGACATGGGTAGATCACCTGGTTTCGGGTCTACGACCACGTACTAAACGCCCTATTCAGACTCGCTTTCGCTACGGCTCCGCCTCTTCAGCTTAACCTTGCACGGGATCGTAACTCGCCGGTTCATTCTACAAAAGGCACGCCATCACCCATTAACGGGCTCTGACTATTTGTAGGCACACGGTTTCAGGAGCTCTTTCACTCCCCTTCCGGGGTGCTTTTCACCTTTCCCTCACGGTACTGGTTCACTATCGATCACTAGGGAGTATTTAGCCTTGGGAGATGGTCCTCCCGGATTCCGACGGAATTTCACGTGTTCCGCCGTACTCAGGATACATTCAAGAGAGAACGAAGTTTCGACTACAGGGTTGTTACCTTCTGTGACGAGCCTTTCCAGACTACTTCGTCTACCACGTTCTTTTGTAACTCCGTATAGAATGTCCTACAACCCCAAGAGGCAAGCCTCTTGGTTTGGGCTAGATTCCGTTTCGCTCGC
>NZ_JAEHBX010000188.1:0-1487 GCF_016483395.1 Bacillus cereus group sp. N21 | reverse complement strand
GTCATACGGACACTTCCTCCTTGAAACCCATTGTAAGGACTTAACTAAGTTGTGTCCATATAACTATACTAACTCTAAATAGTATAAGCAATGTACAGTATAATTTCATCTTTTGTAATCTTGTAGAAATAATGAAAAGAAGAGGGGAAATAACATGAAACGTATAAAAAAAGTAATCCCAGCAGCATTTGTATTAAGTTCAGCTTTATTTGTAGCACCGGGATTTTCTTCTGCGGCTACTGATACTCCTACGAACGTAGGAAACCTTCCAGTAGTAATAAGTTCCCAAGAGGCAAAAGCACCTATGACGGCAGAACAAGTTCAGCAAAATGGTATGGCGCTTCCTTACATTCCTACAGGCCCTTATGAAGAGTTTCCTAATGAATGGCATGTGTCTACAAGCGATGGAGCTTTAATTGATTATGTATATGTAGATGTAGTTGCTAATGAGAATGGAACGAGTATCAACAATGTAATTAGATATAAAGATTACAGAATTTTAAAAGCGGATGGGACTTGGCTTCAAGATGGAGAATCATATAGTAAAACAGCAAATAAAGGAGAGGTATTATATTCAATAGCAATTCCTAAAACTAATCCAGCTGTATCCGATACTAAATTAAAGAAAAACGTGAGTTGGAAATTAATTGATTCAAATGTAATAGATAAAAATTCGGGTTATCATTGGAGTAAATCTGTAACAAGTGGTATTTCTCATAATGTAACTGTAGGGTTATCTTATACAATTGGGATGGAAGTAGGACTTGAAGGAATTGCAACAGTAAATCAATCATTAACTGCAAGTTTCGGTTATGGTATTACATTAAATTCAGAAGAGACAGTTACGAAAACATTTGATTTTAATCCAAAACCTGATTATGCATATGATCAATATAGAACTGCATTATATCAACAAGTAGCTAACTATTCAGTTGCTCCAGGTGCAGGATTACAAAAATGGATGTCTGATTGGGAAAATAATGATCCTACAAATCAAGTGTTTAAATTGCTTGGTAAACCAGCACCATTTAAATACAAAGTAAAAGAAGCAGTTAATTATCCAGTAGATGTTTTAGTTGCTCTTACTTCGAAATAATAAAAAAGCTAGCATTTTGCTAGCTTTTTTATTATTTCACCTATATGGGGTCACAATATCACAGCCATCAACTTAAGAACTGCATTGTTCTCCAAAACAAAAAAATGAGCTGAATTCCCATGGACAACTATGAAGAGATAAAATTTTCGTTTTGGGGATGCTTCAAAATATTAGCTTGATGGGCATGGGGTAGCACCACATCGCTATCAAGCTAAGGTTCTTAAATACCCCCATAACGAAAAAATTACTTCTCTAAGGCTAGTGATTTATAAGAATTCAGCTCGTTATTTGGTTTTATGTAACTACGGATTTCTTGGTTCTGGTGCAAAAACCATTTGATAGAGATATAGAACCTACATGGCCTATTCAATGACAGATTATGATGCAATTT
>NZ_JAEHBX010000187.1:0-1518 GCF_016483395.1 Bacillus cereus group sp. N21 | reverse complement strand
ATTGCTCCTTGCATTTGCATGCCAATGAGACCCGAGGAAGATGCCATATCATACCCGTGTCTATGTTTGAGTTCACTATTTTTAGCTTCAATTTTATAGCGTTCTTTTGATTTTTCTTTGAACAGCTCACTTTCTTGAAATTTTTTTTGTTTACTATGTTCTGTTGAATAGATAGTGACTGAATACGATTTTGATTTTGCACCTTCTTTATAACATCCTTCTTTGAAAGGGCATCGTTTACATTCTTCTATATCAAAGTAATAGGTATCTCTTTGATTTTCACTTATATTTTTCTTTCCGTGTCGTGCTTTACGAATAGCCATATGTCCAGCTTTACACACGTACATGCCGGCGTCCTTGTTAAACTCAAATTCATCTTCTTTTTGACGTGTACCTTGTGTAATATTGGGATTTAATTTTGATATTAATTGCAACTTATGTTCGTTCGCATATTGAATATTCCCTTTTTCCGAATAAGCGGTATCTCCAATGACTGTATCAATTTCTATTCCTGTTTCACGGCTTTTTTCAACTAATGTTTGAAGATATTTCCCATCGCTTTTCTCACCTGTTGTAATCACGGCCGCTGTAATGATACGTTCTTCGTTCAACGCAATATGTGTTTTATACCCAAAGAAGGAAGAATCGGCTGTTTTATGACCAATTCGGGCATCAGGATCTTGCGAAAATTGTAGGTGTTCTTGATGATCTTCTACAATTTCTTTTAAATAGTTGAGTTTTTCTTTCACATTTGGATATTCACGAATGATTTCTTCTTTTTCTACATCCTCAATGATTTTTTGACAGTAGTCAAGTTCGTCACCTAAGTCGTCCGTTGTTGTTTTGGGAGGGAATTTTTCTTTCATTCCTTCATCGATTTGATAAACAGCTTTACGGAGTAGTTTTGATTTCTCCATTAAAAATTCTTTCGGTGATTTCTGATTGAAGCGTGCCTTAGTATGCGTAGCATCGACGATAATAGATTTACTTTTAATCAAATCCCTTTCCAGTGCGATTTCCACTGTTTTTCGGATGAGCATGTCAAGTAATCCTACATCTTTTAGGCGGAGCTTACGAAATTTCGTTAATGAACTAGGGTCAATTACCATATCTTCTGGTGCCATATCTAAGAAATATTTAAAGGACATATCGTATTTTGAGCGTTCAACAACATCTACATCTGATAAGTCAAAAATAGATTTTAGTAATAAATATTTGAACATACGAACAGGCGGCACTGCGTTGCGGCCGTTATCGAGGCAATATTTATCTTTCAGTTCCTCTAAAACAAAAGAAAAATCTACCATTTCATTAAATTGACGGAGCATATTATCTTTTGGCACGACGATATCGTAAATCGCCATGAATGGGCTAAGGTTAAGAGATTGTTGTTTTGAAATCATCCGAGACACCACCTAAAATTAGTACAACCATTATACATGAAAAAAGTGAAAGCTTCCTCGATTTCATCGAGGAAGCTTTCACTTTTTTAACTATAAGGACTTTTTCAGTGGCCTC